>CACYRM010000014.1 GCA_902776845.1 Oscillospiraceae bacterium | reverse complement strand
GGGATACTTCCCGTGCCCGCGCCCGCCACGGCTTATATTATCGAGGGCGTCCCGACTTACAGCGGTGATATAGAAGGCGAGCTCCTTACACCAACTGGCGCTGCTCTGGTAAAGCATTTCGCGGAGAGATTCGGGCCGAGACCCGTCATGTCTATCGAGAAGACCGGTTACGGTATGGGAAAGAAGGATTTTGAGAAAGCCAACATACTCCGCACGTTTCTCGGTGATTCGGAAGGCGAAGAAGATAAGGTGATCGAGATCGTCTGCAATGTTGACGATATGACCGGCGAAGAGATCGGATATGCCACAAGCATCCTTATGGAGAACGGAGCGCTCGATGTGTTCACTACACCTGTCTTTATGAAGAAAAACCGCCCCGGCATCCTTATCACATGTGTTGTAAGACCTGAAGACAAGGATTATTTCGCGAAGCTTATTTTCGAGAACACTACCACTATCGGACTCAGATATCAGACCATGGAAAGATATAAGCTCGAACGCCGCGGGGAGAAGGTCATGACCAGGTTCGGCGAGGCTTCGGTAAAGATCTCCGAAGGCTTCGGCGTGACGAGGATCAAGCCCGAATATGATGATGTTGCGGGAATCGCAGGGAAGATCTGAATAATCAAAAACAAAAAACAATTAATTAAATGATACAATCCCAATAGGTTTAAAACTTTAAAGGGGATTTATTATGAAGAGGATAATCGGGATTGTCCTGATAGGCGCGCTGACAGCGTCTCTGATATCAGGATGTTCGCCTGTTGTTGCGGATCCTGCGGTGACTTCGGAGACTGCTTCCGGATTTTCGTCACGTCCCCAGGATGATTTCTACTATTATGTCAACAAGGACAGGCTTGATAACGCTGAATTTGAGTACGGCGCGTCCTATGCGGCAAGTGCTTTTGATCCTGCTGCCGTCAAAGAACAGATCGAGACGGTCATTAAGGATGTGGTCGCCGGATCAGGTTATGAAAAGGGCAGTGAGGAGTATGTTATCCAGACGGCCTACAACGCGTACATGGATTATGATTTTGAAAATGAGCCGGTACCGGAAGACCTGAAGGCCGTGATCAATGAGGTAATGAATGCGGAGTCAGCCGAGGAACTGATGATGCTGGACGCAAGGATCTGCAGGGATTACGGCGTGACCGGATATCTCAATTTCATGGTGTCGGACAGTTCTTTTGCGGAAGGCGAGAACATATTGTTCATAGTGCCTTTCAGAGGTGTGGCTGGCGCGGAATTTGAAGATGTCCGAGAAGACAATACAGCGCTTAATTCCATAGTTACCAATATAAGGACTTATATGATCACGCTCGGAAAAGACGCGGATTCCGCTTCAGGTTACGGACGTTCTCTCGCAAATCTCGTCTTAAAGATATACGGTTCGACTGACCTTGAGGCAATGGATGCCTCATATGATACTGAATATGAGAAGATCTGTTCCCTGGATGAGCTTAAGAGCATATTCACCAATGTCGATATAATGGAATACTTCAAGACGATAGGCTTTGATGAACAGTACTGCGGCAAGTTCTGCATTTACGATAAGGGCCAGCTTGAATGCATCAATTCTATTATGACCGATGAGAATCTCGACGCGCTGAAGGCATGGGAGATATACGACATCTATAACGAATACATATTGTTTATCGCTCCAAGCTATACTGAGCTCAGAGGTTTTGTCCCTGTCAGTTATGATTCCAGGGAAGATCAGGCTATAGCTCTTATAAGTAAAGTGCTGGATTCTGAGACTGATCCTATCTACGTTGAACGTTATTATTCAAAGGAGACTGATGATGCTCTCCGCGCGATGTGTGACGATATAAAGGAAGGTTACAGAGGAGTTATCTCAAGTGCTTCCTGGCTGACGGAGGCCACCAGACAGGGCCTTCTCGAAAAGCTCGACAACATCGTATATGTTACGGCAACCGATCTTAAGAGACACGACAATTCAAAGTATGCGGACCTGGGCGGGAACTTTTATGAACTCAACAGGGATTACCGGAAAAAACTGGTTGCCGGTGTTGTTGAACAGCTGTCACAACCGGTGGACCGTTACGGTATCGAAATGACGATGCAGACCGTAAATGCATGCTACATCCCCACCCGGAACAATATCACTATTACAGCGGCGATCACGAATAAGCCTTACTTCGATGCCAAAGCGGATTACTATACGAATCTCGGAGGCCTCGGAGCAACCATCGCCCATGAGATGGGACACGCGTTCGACAGCAACTGTATCCTTTTCGATAAGAACGGAATATATGATCCGGACTGGATCGCGGCTGAGGATCTGAAGGCTCTGGAAGATCGCAATCAGCAGGCTGCATCGTATTTTGAAGACAACTTCACCGTGTTCGGCATTTACCATGTTGACGGCGAGAGGACCCTGGGTGAGAACTATGCGGATCTCAGCGGCATGGAAGTCATTGTCTCGCTCGCGAAAACTGATGATGACCTTAAAAAACTCTTTGAAAGTTATGCGGAATCGTGGTGCTGCATGAGAGTCGATGTGTCGATCATGTCACTGCTCTTCTATGATGTGCACTGCCCGGAGGTCATCAGAGTCAACGCCATACTCTCTACTTTAGACTGCTTCTACGATGTATATGACGTTAAAGAGGGTGACGGAATGTACATAGCTCCTGAGAACAGGATCTCCAGATGGCATTGATGAGAGGAGCGGGATATGAATTTAATACTGAAAACTTCACTTAAAAATATTTTCGGGAAGCCGTTCAGGACACTGCTCGTGCTGTTTTCGATCTTTGTATGTTCCGTATGCGGAATGGTCTGCTTTGACTTTGTGTCGGGCTTAAGAGAGCTCCTCGGCGGTTCGGCTCTGGGAATATCCAAGGCGGATTTCCTCTTCCTGGCAAACGATTACTGGGTAAAGGGATTTCCTGACGGGTTCCCGGAACATGACGTGCTGGAGATCAATATCAACAGCGAGATGCTCTATAAGGATATCGAGACCGAATATAATTACGTTACGACCGATAAACTGAGCATATACGGAGTCGATGTCGAAGAAGCTGTCAAAATGGATTTTATTGAACCCATTGAGCTGGGTCTGAAAGAAACTGTCATTACGGGCAAATTCGCCGCAAAATACGGTTACAGCGTAGGCGATAAGCTCGTTGTACACGACAGGTCAGACAATGAGATAGAACTTGTTATAGCAGGCATATCGTCCAATGAGAACAAGAATTACTTTATCAGCAACAATACCGCTATCGTAAATCTGGAAACATCGGACATCATCTCATGCGGCAAAAAAGACACCGGACTGATACTGGTCAATATTCTCGACAATGAGGAAGCGCCCCGCGGCATACAGATGATCAGGGATTATTATCCGAGTGCCACGGTCATTAACTTTATGGTTGACGAGTCTATGGAAGAGACGCTTAACCAGATGCTTATGTTCTTCTACCTTATATTTGCCGTAGCGTTCCTTCTGGTCATCTTCGTAACAGCTTCCATCTGCAACAGGATCGTAAGCGAGAGAATGCCTTTTATCGGGACGCTCAGAAGTCTCGGTATGAGCAGCGCGAGGACAGGACGGATACTTCTTCTCGAAAATATCCTCTACGCGATCCTGGGTAGTGTGCCTGCCGTAGTACTATACGGAATAGTCAGGGTTCCGCTCCTGGATGCCATCGGAGGCGTAAGCAGGGAAGGGTCATCCTTTAAGACCACGGTTCCCCCTATGTCGCCGTTTGTGGTTGCGGGAGTCATAATTGGCGCGGCTGTCATTGAATGCATCATTCCTTTAAAGGCTATCTTAAAGGCCCTCAAGACATCCATAAGAGATATTATCTTCGATAACAGGGATACGGCATACAGATTCAGCATGCCCGGTCTTATTGCAGGTCTGGTGTTTGCCGCAGGAGCAATAGTATCGGCATTCTTCTGCAGGGAAATAACTGCTGTTATCATCTGTCTGGTATGTTCCGTCACTTCACTGGCGCTCCTTTTCCCGTGGATACTTAAAGGCGTCACGGCTCTTATCAGGAAACTGGCGGATAAGAGGGAAAGCGCGGGATGGTCGCTTGCAGCAGCCGAGGCAATATCCAGAAAGAGCACGGTCGGAAGCGGCGTTCTCTGTGTGACTGCCGCAGCGATGAGCGTAATAGTTTTCTCGTTTATCCAGTCAGCCCTGCTTACCTTCGGCGAACTGGATTTCCACAGTGATGTCATTCTTTCGTGCAACGATAAAATGACTGCGTATATGTTCGTCGATGATCTTAAAGGCGTGACTGAGACAGAGACTGTTTATACGTTCGCGCAGTCCATCCGTTTAAATGACGTGGTTCAGGAGGAACCCGATTACATCGAATTTTTCGCATTGCCTGAAGGCGGAAAGTTTAAGTATTACAGCGCCTTTAATGACCTTCCGGAAACCATTGAGGACGGAAGCATTTTTATTGACGATGATTATGCGTCAAAACACGGCATCAGCACAGGTGATACGGTTAAGATCACATACAGTCCCACAAGCGTTCTTCCGATCGTAAGAGAGTATAAGGTCTCTTACATATTCGGGACGGATCCCATCAACGGCCAGAGAGGTTTCTTCCTTTCGGAACGTGATTACAAGGAGATATTCAGAGACAGGCCCGGTTACCTGCTTATCATGTGTGAAGATCCCGATTATGTGGCAAATATGATAAGGACCTATGCCGTCGGTTCTTATGATGAGGTTATGACATATGATGAGATGGTTCAGGAAAATGCGGAAAGTGAAGCAAAACTCAAGGCAGCCCTGACCTCGGTCGTAATCGTGGCTGTCGGCATGACATTCATAGGTATGGTGAGCAACCAGCTGATCGGCTTTGAAGGAAGAAAGAAGGAATGTGCCGTCCTTCTGTCTACGGCCATGGGAAGAACCAAACTTTCCGGAATCCTTTTCAGGGAGATGCTTATAACGGCTTTTACTGCGTCAAGCCTTGGTACTGCTGCGGGCGTGATACTGGTGGCCGTTATCAATTTTTCCACATCCAACAACGAGCTTATTGAGATGGATGTTGAGACAAATCCAGTTCTGACGTTGCTGTTCTTCGTTTTCCTTGTTGCGGCGTTTACAGGCACGGTACTGTTCCCGATAAGGAACCTTGGGAAGATGAAGATATCGGAACAGATCAAATATGAATAATCCTGCGGAGGAGATAAAGATGGATAAAGTAATTGAAGTGGATAACGTGGTCAAGACGTTCGGCAAGAATACAAGCCTCAACAGGGTATTGGACGGCGCATGCATGAGCGTGGAGGAAGGTGAATTCGTATCGCTTATGGGCGCGTCGGGATCAGGCAAATCGACTTTGCTCTACCTGATCGGAGGACTCGATCGGGAATTCGAAGGAAAGATAACTCTTTGCGGCAAGGACATCAGCCAGCTCAAAGACAAAGAACTCTCGGATCTCCGACTTAAGAATGTAGGCTTTATTTTCCAGTTCTATAACCTTGTTATGAACCTTTCTGTTGAAGACAATATCCTTCTTCCGCAGACCATGAACGGAAAGAAAAAATCCGATCTGAAAAAGGAGCTCGATGAGATACTTGAGATCACGGGTCTTACGGAAAAGCGCAAGGCGATGCCTTCCACACTGTCCGGAGGACAGCAGCAGAGAGTTGCCATAGCGAGAGCCGTCATCGGCAATCCCAGGGTCATTCTCGCCGATGAGCCCACCGGAAATCTTGATAAGAAATCCACAGTTGAGGTAATGGAGCTTTTCAGGAGGCTCAATCAGGAGAAAGGTCTTACCATCCTTCAGGTCACACACTCCGAGGAGTGCGCCTCCTACGGCACCAGGACTGTTCTGCTCGACAGCGGAAAAACAGCAGGTTGAAATAATATATTTGAGAATTCGTAGAATCTACGAATCGCGGAAAAGCCTCGTGTTAGAGTATGGCCATCAAATATGAAAGAGGTGCAAGACCATGCGAAACACAAACCCTTACAGCAATGACATTTCGAACATCGACAACTATCTTAAGAACAGAGGCTGCGATGCCGACGACCTTGATTTTATGTCTGATGACGATAAGTACACTTACGCCAGGGAAAGCGGTTTCCCTTACTACAGGGACAGATACGGTTATTGACCGTAACATAAAAAGGCTGCCTCTAAGCGGATCTCTCCGCCGGGAGGCAGCCTCTCTTTTTGTTCTTAATTTTGCTGTTTTTTATTCGCGTCTGAACTGTGAGATAAACTTCCACGCGTTCTCGGCGCTGTGCTGTCTGAATTCGTGAACCTGATTGCTCACGCTCGAAAAAGCGGTCCTGCAGACTCCGTCTTCGCTGTCGAAATAATTGATCGTCAGTGTAGCGTCTCTGACAGGGTCATATACCTTTTCGGTCCTGTCACCCTTAAGCCCCCAGACCGGATCCTCCCAGTTATCTTTATCTTCGAATTTTACTCCGTCAAAATTCTTTTTGAGTTTATTTACTTCAGCCACGTACTTTACTCTTTCGAGAGAAGTATCGGCGTGGAACGGGAGCTCCGGAAGATGAGACTTTTCGCCGCCTGAATAGAAGACAGGAACGGATACTGTCTTGTTGAGCCTGTCCGTGACGGGCTTGCCGAAGAATGTTGTATAGACGGGGAACAGCGCGCTTGCGGGCATGATGCCGGCGAGGATCTCCGGATACTCCTGATAGAGGTCCCATGTCTTGCCGCTGCCCATCGAAAAGCCTGTTACATAGATGCGTGAAGCATCAATGGGATAACGTGTCTTAAGCACCTCTATGACATCCCTGGCTTCGGTTGCCGTGACAAACTGGTGATTCTCGATGGATACGAACAGGAAATCATATTTATGGGTAACTTCCCACCAGCCTGCGACATATGTCAGATACATTGACGAGTCTCCGCCTCCGTGGAATCCGATCACGAGCGGGACAGGTCCGTTATCCAATAATCCGTTGTTGTAATAAGCGAAATAACCGACCTTGTGTTCCGGTGTCTTCACCGGCAAAAAGTCGTTGTCAGGGGATGTCTTAACGGTAACAAAGCCCACATCCTCGGTCATTCCGAGCTCATCAAAGTCCGGCTCAAGTTCGATGTGGCCGCACCACATCTTGAACTTTTTGACGAAAGAGAAGAAGTCCTTCTGATATTCAGCGGTTTCCTTGATCAGAATATTCTCGCAGTCTTTGAAAGCATCATTGATCTCGCAGCTGTTTCCGGCGCTTATTATTGCGATATCTTTTCTCTCAACATCAGGAATAACGCTGAGTCTTTCCATGGAGCACATGGCGGGCGTGATCTCGCCGGGACCCCAGAGGTAAAGGCCTTCCTGAGTCTTCAGAAGATTTTTCGCTACGTAGTCAGCAGATTTTCCATAACTGTATATGTCCGTGCGGAATTTCGCGCCTCTGGCAAAATATCCTTCGAATGTCTGAGTAAAGAAATTAAAGTCCTCAACTATACCGTCTTTATATACCTGGATCATCTTTATCTCGGCAATAACATCCGCGTAAAGAGAACTGCCGGAAGCTTCCCATCCGCCTTCAGCTGTGGGATATATAAACAGCACACTCGAATCGTAAGCTTCGGCGATCTCCGAAAGGCCTGTCCTGCGGGCAAAGCTTACCGCGCTTTCAATATCCTGTTTATCTTCCTCGAGTACAAGAAGGAGAGGAGCCCTGAATCCGTAGTTATTTGTCTGTCCATCCAGATCGTTGTCAGGGACAAAGACCTTCATGGTGAAAGTCTCAAATTCATGCTCCCAGCACACGCCGCCTTCGACAGGCTTTACCTGCGGTCTTTCCATCATTGCCATATCGTTATCCTCCATATATATGATCCTGAATAATTTTACTATTTAAGCAGGTAATTGAAAAACTATTTATTCACCCTAAAACGCTTAATGAATATGTTGCTCAAAAGTATTGATTTTGCTATGATTGAATCAGTTTTCAAAAACATTTGACCCTTTATGAAGGAGGCATTTTTATGGGAAAGTTTGTATTATCACAGACATCAAACGGTTACAAGTTTAATCTGGTTGCCGGCAACGGTGAAGTCATCGCTACCAGCCAGGTTTACAAGTCAGCTGCTACCGCTAAAAAGGGAATCGCATCTGTCGCTGCAACCGCTCCGGTCGCTAACATTGAGAACCAGACAGAGAAGGATTTCAAGGCTGCTGTAAATCCTAAGTTTGAAGTTTATAAGGATAAGAAGGGCGAATTCCGCTTCCGCTTAAAGGCTAAGAATGGTCAGATCATTGCAACCGGCGAAGGTTATTCCAAGGTTGACAGCTGCCTGAAGGGCGTTGCTTCCGTTCAGAAGAATGCCAAGGAAGCAAAGGTTGAGGCTAAGCTCGAAGCCAAGACCGAAGCTAAGAAGAAATAATCAACGGTAAGGTAAATGTTAAAACGGGGTGTCTCAAGATTGAAAGAGATGCCCCGTTATTTTATGTTTTTAGAGGATATCCATGTATAGCCGTTTTGGCCGTTGATGATGCTTTGATCGTATTCCTGTCAGGCTGTTCCTTTTTTCGCTGCTTTATCCCTGTACATCTCTTCGTCGGCGCGCTTCAGCACATCAATGACGGTTTTGTCCGTGCCGCTGTCGAAAACGGCAACGCCGCAGGCGATGGATACATATTCAGCCGGCAGCGGCAATGTGCCGGAATAAGGACTCATAATCTCGTTGAGAGAACTTATAAGGGCTTCGCGGTTGTCGTAATCCCCGCCGGTCAGCACAGTAACAAATTCATCGCCGCCGATCCTGTATACGGGACTGTGCTTGAAAACGTTACAGATCAGACGGCATGCTCTTATAAGATAAGCGTCCCCGGCCTCATGCCCCTGGGAGTCATTGACCAGCTTCAGGCTGTTCACATCGAATAGTGCCAGGGCAAACTCCGTATCAGAAGATGAATTGATCTCTGACTGCAGGAGCTTTTCCTTATCTTCAAATGCCATACGGTTATTTACATTGGTCAGGGGATCGCGTCCCATCAGATCCAGAAGGCGCTGGTTGATATGCTCGATGGCAAGGGCATAGCGGAATTTCTCCAGAGCCAGTCCCATGCGGTAATAGTAGTTGCGGATAAAAGGATTCGCCAGTTCCTCATGCCGGTCTTTAAAGATCAGATATCCATAGGCGGAATCGGCTTCGAAAAGCGGAAGGAACATATAAAGATGTCCGGTTCCGTCATCAGTGTATCCGGGTATCAGATCCCTGGACTCAAACGTATCGCCCTTGAAGATCTCCCCGTTCTCTGCGGAATAGATAACATCCATATGCCTGCTGTAGCCGTCCGTGTTCAGCTTTATGTTGGAATCATAGATCGAAAGGCCGAAATTGGGCTCAAGGAGCATATGGAAGGATTCACCCTCAAAGTTATGGTCGTTCTTCAAAAGCAGGTTAAGACTGTCCTTAAGATCAAGGTAGGTGACGCATGACAGGATGGTGGAATCGATCCTGTCCAGTTTGCGGTTGAAATACGTATTCTTGGCGCGCATCGAGAATGCATCACGGCCCATCTGCCTGCGCAGTTTGTCGCTGTTCCTGAACTCATAGCAGTTGCAGCTCTCGCCGGGTATGAACCTGCAGGGAACGGTCTCATTGATCTCCTTTTCATTGCCGGCTGAAAGCTTGCGCCATATCTTTATTGCTGCAGCCCCCATCTTATCGAAACACTGGTCAACCGACGCAATAGAAGGATCGAAGATCTTTCCCGCGTCGATATAATCGAAGCCGGTGACAAGAACATCGCGCGGAACCTCGTAGCCGTTGCTGCTGAGCGAGATGCATGTCTCCATGGCAATTCCGTCATTGGCGCAGATGAACACATCGGGAAGTTCTTCGCCGTTTGCGCAAATCTCATTTATGCGTCTTGTAACGGCAGCTATTTCCCAGTTGGAATAGAAAACCTCTTTCAGGCAGGCCCCGTGACCATTCTCCTTAAGATAATCGCGGACCGCATTCAGTCTGGCTTCCGAATCGTGGGAATCCCTGGTCCCGGCGATAAAAGTGATTTTCTTTGCGCCGTGCTCCTCCACAATGTGCGCACACAGGTCTTTCACCGCATGGTAATTATCCGAGCCGATATAACTGATGCCCTCTCTTTTGGCACCCTGGATAATGACGGGAATACCGGCATCATTACATCGTGAAATGATATTGTCTATCCTGTCCTGATAATCCAGTCCGCTGCCGAAGATGACCGCGCCGTCAAAATCATGAAGATCCGGGAGATTGAATATATTCATCTCGCCGGTCTTTTTTTCGGGACTGTCCGCGAATGCGGCGTAACAAAGAAAAAGGAAGACGTCTGTGTTCTCGTTCTTCACTTCATCCAGCATGCCCGCAAGGAACTGAACGAGGATCTCAGACCCCCATCCGGTAGTGAACATTGCGATCTTTTTCTTCATATCAGCCATCCGTGCCGCCGAAAACCTTTGCTAAATGCCGGAGAAATTACCATCTATGCTATATTCTAAAGCATTTTTTAGTTCTCTGAAATAACGCGGGGAAAAAATAACATGAATATATTTTTATGTTTTTGTTAATGCCCCTGGTGTTAATGCCCGGCACCGGAACGGATGCCCCGGCTTTGTTCAGGCCGGTAAGGCGCAGCTTGTTCTGACACCCTGAAGGAACCTGATCACCAGGCCGTTGAATTCGTTGTATTTCTCGATGCTGCAGACATGGCCGCACTTTTCGATAAAGTACAGAGATGCGTCGCTGATCTTCTTCTGCGTCCTTTTTACGCTGTTAACGAACATATAATCCTGTTTTCCCGAAATGAACAGTACAGGCAGGTTGCTCTCCCGGATCGAGTTCAGGTATTCCTTTAATCTGAACTGTGTCTTGAATAATTCTGAGAGCCACATCCTGAATGCGGAAGACTTCATCTTTACGGATTCTCTTATAAAGAACTGTCTGGATTTCCTGTGGTTTTTGCAGGGCATCATGAGATTTGCGAAAACAGGGTAGAAGACTCTTTTAGGAACGATATATTTGATCCCTTCCAAAATAGCGAGCAGTGATTTGTATCCTATACCCATGTTCAGGACAAAGCCTGCCAGCACGATGGATTCTACTTTTTCCTTATAAAGATAAGCGAATTCACATGCGACGAGCGTTCCCAGTGACAATGCGATAACGTGGACCTTTTCGATGTGCTCATTTTCCAGGACCTCATAGATCTCGGCAGCGGATCTGGTCAGAAGACGGCCGCGCTTCTCGAATTCGGAATCACCGTGTCCTTCAAGGTCGACAGCCACCACATTGTATTCATTCAGGTCTTTGATCTGATATTTCCAAGTGTTTATACTGCCTCCAAGTCCGTGGATCAGCAGGACCCAATCCTTTGAATTGTTGTTATATATCTTGTAATTCATATCAGTATCTCCTTTATCGGGGAAGGCTCCTAGTCCTTGGTATCACCTGATAAAAGGACTGTCCTTCTGCCGTCATATTAACGCCTCCCCGGTCAAGGCAATAGAAGCGATTTAGGCAAAATTGCGGTAATAGTTTGATAATCAAAGTAATTTTGGAGGATGCTTTCAGGGTTATAAGCCGGCCGTTTGATGTCATAAAATGCTGTTTTTCGAGGTAAAAATGACAAAAATCATCGAAAATCTGTCATAAACCTTCAAAATAGCCGGTTTTATTACATCAAAGAAATCAGAGAATGGCCAATCGGCCGGCGAAAATATGGCTGCAAGATAAATAGCTCCCACAGCCGCCGGCACCATAAAATTCACTATCTCAGATCACCTGATTAATCTCTTCCTCTCCGGTTATCCTCGAAGGATCGTAGCTCATGTTGAACCTTTTGCCGTCGGCTCTGCCGGTGCCGTCTTCTTTTCGCGCGGCGGCATAACAGATGTCATTGCCGGTCATGCCTTTTGCTGCGACTTTGTCATCAGTGCCGGCCAGGACGCGGGAAGCCGTCTCGATGCCCTCGTCGATTATCGTTTTATCGAAGACCTCGTGTCCGCCGTACATCATGTCGAACTTTGAGGCATAAGTCTTAAGGTGTTCGAGGTTCTTTACATAAATATTGATTGGAAGCGAGTTGTCGAATTCAAGGAGGGTATTGCCGTTGCAGGCATCTCCGCTGAAGCAGATTCCTGTCTTACTGTCTATCAGGACGATAGATCCGGGGGTGTGGCCGCCAACCCCGACCACTTCGATCCTGCGGTCGCCGAGATCGAAAACATCACCCTCGATGACAGGGTAGACCTTTATGGGATGTGTGCCCGTAAAGTTTTCGTCGCATTCCAGAAGATCTTTGTATTCATCTTTGGCAGAGGTTCTCGCGAACCCGAAGATATCTTCCTTCGAAAAACCTATTACGTCCTGGAAGAATCCGATGTCCTTAGGGTGCATATAGCATGAATCGAAATTAAAGTTGCCGCCGACATGGTCCCAGTGGGCATGGGTGTTGACGACCTTGACGGGCTTATCTGTCAGTGTTCTGCAGTATGCGTTAAGGTCTCCCAGACCTAATATCGTATCGATCAGAAGGGCGTAATTGCTGCCTTCCACAAGATAGGCGTATGTATCGAACCCGGAAGTGAAATCATTCTTTATCTGGTAAGTTCCGTCAGCAATCTTTTTGTTCGTGAAAAAGGGTATAGCTGTCATTCATTTATCCTCCGCTTGAAGAATCCTGAATGATTATACAACAGATATACCCTTCCAAAGATGCTGTTCAGATATCCGCCATTGTTCCGGAGCAGGCGCCGCCGTTATAAACTTCACCGCCGACGGTGAGAGTGTAGCCGTTGAGGTCTACCGCGCCGGCATCGCATGTGAGTGATGATATGTATGAATCTCCAGTAAGTATCCATTTCGAACCGGATTCCACCGTGACACAGACTTCGCCCTCGTCATCAGTATTGACCGCGCCGGTATAGACGGTCCCGGATTCCAGATACATATTGACGATCGAGATACTGTCAACGATTATATCTCCTTCAAGCGTCTGATCCTTAAGGTAAAGGTTGACCTTTCCGCCGTTGGAGCCTTCCTTGCCCCAGCCTGCGGCCGCAGCCCTTAAGAACACCCCGTCAGGATCCAGATTGATTATCTCTGCAGCGGTAAGTGTGATAACGGCGCGGGTATTATTTACGAAGAAGATGTCGCCGTTGATGTTTGTGAGCGATCCGCCTGTCATCGAGAAATTCGCCGTTCCCTCAGCCGCGTCTCCTGACATTGACTGGTAGATCATGACTGCCTGGTACCATGATGACTTGTCGCTGTTCTTGCTGTTGTTGTCGGCAGTCAATGTAACATTGTTAAGCGCGACCGAGTTGCGTCCTTCGATGACTATTCCCTGGGAAGATGTGGACTCCATAACTGCGTCATTTACGGTAATGTCTGCCGTGGAATAGATGACGGGCGATCCTTTTCCGTCCGTTGTATATGTGCCGCCGGTGACAATGACCGTTCCGCCTCCGCGGTCGGACCTGATCGCTGCGGAAGAGTTGCCCGTGGTATGGATATTGAGATTGGTTGCGATAGTTGTTCCGCCGCCTGTCGTCATGAGGCCGCCTGAGCAGTTGCCGGAGGTCGTGATCACGGAATCACTGATGGTTACCGTTGTGCCGTCCCCGTATGAGAATATCGCATTGGCATGCTTGCCGTCCGTGTCAGCGATTATATTCGTGAGCGTCAGTTCTGCACCGTCTGCAGCGAAGATAGCGGAGTTGTCCCCGTAAAAGTCTGCCTTGTCGCCCTCATCGGAATCACCGGTCTTCGTGACTTTTATGTTCGAGTATGATTCTGAACCGTTACTGACTTCAATAGCATGTTCGCTGTCTTCAGAGGAACTTATCTCATCATTTATCTTTATATCATCTGCCGAGATAAAGGTTGTCTCTGATATGGAAGGCTCTGTTTCAGTTGTCTCAGATGCGGAAGTTGCGGTTGTTTCAGCCTGAGTCTCACCGGCAGTTGTCTCCGCGGCGGTTGTGGCGGCGGTCGTGACATCAGCCTTTCCTGTGCTGCAGGCAGATAATGCTATGGATGATGCTGCGAAAAGCGCAGTCACCATTAAAATCTTTTTTCTCTTCATCTTTATATCCTCCCTGTTACCCGGATTATGATCTTACTATATGACTGCTACTTTAATTGTACTTAAATTTTCTTAAAGGTCCTTTTCTCGAAATATAGTCCTTATTTGCGACTGCCTGTTGAAATTGATATTATGATAAATACTCGAAAGAATCAGTCTGAACATTAGAAAGCGGGCATCAGGAAATGGAACAGGATGTAAAAAAAGATATAAGCGATCTGGTCAGCAAGTTGATAGCCGATTATGACGGCACCAAGAATATTGATGTTACGGATAACTTCAATAAGCCTGACCGCAACGAGATCATTGATATACTGAACAATCTTTTCTCCGTGGTATTCCCGGGTTACTTTATGGACCGTTCATACAAGATCTATAATCCCGAGAACGGCATCAAGGTAATGATAGAGGATATCTTCTATCATCTGAACAAGCAGGTCATCCTTGCCCTTGATTTCTGCAAGCTCAGAGGTTCCATGACAGAAGAGGAGCGTAAGAAGGAAAGCTACCGTATCTGCACCGCTTTTTTCGAAAAGATCCCGGTAATAAGGGAATATGTGGAGTCCGATCTTCTGGCAACTTATGACGGCGATCCCGCCGCAAGCAGCCTGGAAGAGATAATCCTTGCGTATCCCGGCATTATCGCGATTACCACATACAGACTGGCACACGAACTGTACCTGCTGAATGTCCCTGTAATTCCGAGACTTATGACCGAATACGCGCACTCAAGGACCGGTGTTGATATCCATCCCGGCGCCACCATCGGAAAGCATTTCTTTATCGACCACGGCACCGGAATAGTTGTCGGTGAGACATCCGTGATCGGCCAGAACGTAAAGATATACCAGGGCGTGACTATCGGAGCTCTTTCAACCCGCGGAGGCCAGAAGCTCTCCGGAAAGAAGCGTCATCCGACCATCGAGGATAACGTAGTCATCTATGCCGGCGCATCGATCCTGGGCGGCGAGACTGTTATAGGCGCGAATTCCGTTATCGGAGGCAACACGTTCATAACGAGTTCTATCCCTGCCGATACAAGGGTCAGCATCAAGAACCCCGAGATGGAGTATTACACCCACGGCAAAAAGCACGTCAAGGAAGAGATCAAACAGGGCGACGAGTGGTTCTACGTGATCTGAACCGGCGGTTCGATATCAGGCTGCCTGCAACAGAAGGTTTATAGCCGGATCAGTTATCAACGGGGTTAATCAGTCCCATTTCATTACAGAATTCCTGCATCATCCCGATACCGGTTGCGTCTTCGCTCATATCGACTACAGATATGTATATTGAACGGGTTCCGTTCACATAGTATCCGACAAAAGCTCCTGAATGGGACGGTTCTCCGTATTCTTCTGAGGCTTTCCCGGTCAGGATTAATTTTGTGATCAGCGCTTTTGCGTTACCGTTCTTATACGTGGAAAAACTTGTCTCGTACATATCCGTACCCGGGAATTCATTAGCTGCACTGCTGATGTAACTCGAAGCTGCAGAATCAAACCAATCAGAGACCATATCCGTATCGTCAAACTCATAGTACATGACAACCACCTGATAGTCAGATGTGTAAGCATCTGCGGCGGTAAAGAGACACACGCCGGTCAGATGTTCGTTGAAGGCTTTGTTTTCCGAAGATACCGGATCGCCAAACTTGTCGATCAATTCAGATACGGCATCACCGCTGCATATTACGGCTATTCCGTCATGATACTTATCAAGAGCATCTTCATCACCGCTTTTTATACCGTTGATTATCTCCAGGAAATCATCCACTTCATAACTTACATCGGAACCGACAACTTCTAAAGCCGCAATGTAATTATCCTTATTGATATCAAAAGGATATTCTTTGAGATCGAAGAGTTCGCCTTCAAATTCCGGTACCGCTTCTGTCTCTTCTGAAATATCAGTATCGTCAGCAGTCTCAGCCGTCGTCGCGGTCGTAGTCTCTTCCATGGTTTCAGATGCGGAAGTCTCTTCCGTCGCAGTCGTGGAAGCGGTCGTATCTTCTGTTTTCTCCGTTGTCTTTCCGCAGGACGAAGCGGTAAGGACCATTGTCACAGCAAGCGCTGAAGCAGCAATTTTAGTATAGATTTTCATTTTCTTTCCCTCATTCCGTTTATCTATACAAAGTATTATAGCATCCTGATATGTGATTACACTTTCCACCCTCAGCCTTTGAATTCCTTCAATTGCAAACACGCCGGTGAGATCAGGGATTACATACTGAACACATTGCTTGAGGCGGATCTATTATTCCCGGCAGCACAAATGCAAAATACAGGGCGATAAAAATGTCGCGCAAAAATCCCCTTTCGACGCAACAAAAAGTCGGATTTTGAGTAATTCCGAAAAAAAGTCGCGTTTTTTCGTTTGTTTCCACGACAAAAATCAGTATCATCTGCTATAATCAAGAACAAATGTTTGCTAAGATTATCAAGGGAGGCGGATCCATGAAGAAGTGGTATGACGAGGAATACGAATTTACCGTTGAAGTTACCGGTTTTTTGAGGGGCGATCACACCGAGAATTACTGCCGCAACGGCGAGGAGATAGGTGATAAGTACACGTGCACTTACGGCTGTCCCGTCAATCAGGACGGATGCGGCATCTGCTCCAAGACCATGATGATGCTCTATCCGCTCATGGAGGCAGTAAGGAGCGGAGGCGATCTTATGAATCTCGGCGGCGATGGCAAGTATACCAAGGAGATAGTCTGCCCTGACGGCTGTGTCATCTTCCGCCTTACCGCAACGCCTCTGGGCAATGAGAATTTCCATAAGGGCGCTTTCTGGAAAGATCCCGATGCCGGGTGATCTTATGCAGACGATCTCAAAAAAGCAGGCAAGGCAGTTCATCCTCTCCAAGCAGGGGCTGATAGGCGCACACCGTTTTGAAGGCAAAGACGGAGCGTATGAGTACGTGCGCCAGGCCGGATGCATCCAGTACGACCCCGTGGATGTCTGCGGCAAGAATGCCGAACTGACTTTGCAGTCGCGCGTTAAGGGCTTTTCGAAAAAGATGCTTTACGAACTCCTCTACGAAGACCGGAGACTCGTCGATTATGCGGACAAGGAGCTCTCGATATGGCCTGCTGAGGACTGGCCGTATTTCTCATCCTACAGAGACCGGAGCCGTAAGCTCGGCAGGACTTTCAAAGGGCTGAAACCGCTGGAAAAGAAGGCAATTGCATATATCAGGGAGAACGGTCCGGTATCAAGTGATTCGCTGCCGGTGGAAGGAGAGATCTTCTGGCATTCGTCCATGCACTGGAGCGGCAACTGGCAGGGCAAATCACAGGCCGCCAGATCTGTTCTGGAACAGCTGTATACTGACGGCGAGCTTGTGATACATCACAAGCAAGGGAGCAGGAAATACTACGACCTTGCTGAAAGACACCTGCCTTCCTCATTGCTGGAAGCGGATAACCCGTGCAGAAACAATGAAGAGTTTACCGCGTGGCGCGTGCTCCGGCGAATCGGTGCGGTGGGACTTCTCTGGGATAAGAATTCCACTGCGTTTCTCGGCATAGATATCAATGCGGAAAAACGCAAAGAGGTGCTGGCGCGGTTAATGTCGGAATGCAGGATAATTCCGGTTGAAGTGGAAGGCATCAGGCAGGTTTTCTATTACCGGGCTGAAGACGATGATCTGATGCAGTCAGTTATAGATGGAACGGCTGATCTGAAGCCGCGTATGTCGTTCATTGCCCCGCTCGATCCTCTCATTTGGGACAAATCACTGATCCTTGCGTTATGGGATTATCAGTATTCATGGGAGATCTATACTCCTGCCGTAAAACGCAGATATGGTTACTATGTTTTGCCGGTTGTATTTGGCGACCGGTTTGCCGGGCGTATCGAAGCTGTGCCGGACCGCAAGAACGGTGTGCTCATTGTAAGGAATGTCTGGTGGGAACCGGATGTCCGGATCACCAAAAAACTGATTTCGGCATTGAACAGGACAGTGAAGGATTTCGCAAAGTTCAACGGCTGCAGGGAGACCGAATATCTTATTTCTTTGTAAGATCTTTCAAGATCTCTATGTATTCCGATGTGAGATGAGACGGATGTATAGATCCCGGAAGGATATAGCCGATCTCCATATAGTCATCCACTTTGAGCTTTTTGGCGATGATGTTAGGACCGTTCAGTTCCTCGTTGATCACGCCGCTGCAGATCGTATAGCCGTTAAGGCCTATCAGCATATTGAAGAGCGTCGCGCGGTCGAGCACGACGAGTTCCTTGTCGCAGTCGACGGTGCTTAAGATCTCTTCCGAGAAATAGAATGAGTTGTGGCTGCCCTGTTCGTAAGAAAGGCGGGGATAGGGCTTCAGGTCTTCAAGCGTCAGGGACTTTTTCTTTGCAAGAGGTGAGTTCTTTCCGATGAAGACATGCGGTTCTGCCTTAAAGAGCGGAGTGAAGGTCAGATTGTTGTCTCTGAGGGTCTTTCTGATTACTTCCTCATTGAACTTATTTAGGTAAAGGATGCCGATCTCGCTTCTTAAGTGAGCTACATCGTCAATGATGTTGAACGTCTGGGTCTCTCTCATATGGAATTCGTATTTATCGGCACCGCTCCTTTTCAAAAGTTCAACGAAAGCCTCGACGGCGAAGGAATAGTGCTGGGCCGAGACGAAGAACTTGAGCTTGCCGGATTCCTTTCCCGCATAGCGCTCGTCGATGAGCTTTGTCTGTTCGAGGACCTGTCTTGCATAGCCGAGGAATTCCTCGCCCTCGGATGTCAGCTTGATGCCCTTGTTCGATCTCATGAAGATCGTGATGTTGTACTCATTCTCGAGTTCCCTTATGGCGGACGTAAGGCTCGGCTGGGCAATGAACAGCTTCTTTGCGGCGGCTGTTATATTGCCTTCTTCTGCGACGGTTACTATGTATTGAAGCTGTTTGATAGTCATCTGAGAGTCTTCCTTTCGATAGGTGTTTTCTCGATTTTAACACTATCTATAGATTTTAACTATTGAAAAACGGCGGTTTTATGTATTTTACCTATTGCTCCCGTGGGAATATACTCGCAACCAATAAAAACCATAAACGCAAATGGAGGAAATACACATGAATACATCAGTAACAGGCTATCCGAGGATCGGAAAGGACAGGGAACTCAAGTTCGCGTCCGAGAAATATTTCGCAGGGGAGATAGGAGAAGCAGAGCTTCTGGCAGCAGCGAAAGAGATCAGGAAGGGAGACCTTCTCAAGCAGAAAGAGGCAGGGATCACATATATCTCATCCAACGATTTCTCTTTCTACGACAACGTGCTCGACACGGCTTTCCTTTTCAACGTTATTCCTCAGAGATATAAGGATCTGGACCTTTCAGATATCGGAACATATTTCGCGATGGCAAGAGGCTATCAGGGAGAGAACGGCAACGTAAAGGCTCTCGCTCTGAAAAAGTGGTTCAACACAAATTACCACTACCTCGTTCCTGAGATCGATGATGATACAAAGATAGAACTTACGGGCACCAAGCCTGTCGACGAATTCGTTGAGGCGAAGGAGTTCGGCGTTGATACCAAGCCCGCGATTGTCGGACCTTTTACATTCCTTAAGCTTGCCAAGTTCACCGGCTCGAAAAAGATATCCGACGTTTCTTCAGCTCTCACGGCTGAATACATCAAGCTCGTGTCCGTTATCGCAGAAAAAGGCGCGTCTCTCATCGAGTTCGACGAGCCCTATCTCGTAAGGGATCTCGGCGCAGAAGACATCGCTCTTTTCAAGGAAATCTATTCTTCGATCCTTTCAAATAAGAGCGGCGTTAAGGTATTGCTCCAGACATATTTCGGCGATATCAGAGACATCTATAATGATGTGATCGCTCTGGATTTTGATGCTGTCGGCCTTGATTTCATCGAAGGCAGAAAGACTGCTGCGCTCATTGAACAGAACGGTTTCCCCTCGGACAAGATCCTTTTCGCAGGTGTCGTAAACGGCAAGAATATCTGGAGAAACAACTACAAAAAATCTTTGGAGATCCTTAAGGGTATCAAGGCTGAAAATATCGTGGTAAGCACATCCTGCTCACTTCTTCATGTTCCTTACACACTGGAGAGTGAGACAAAGCTTTCAGACGACTATAAGAAGCATTTCGCGTTCGCTGAGGAAAAGCTCGGAGAGCTTAATGAGATTGCTGATCTTTTCGGCAAGGATTATGAGAATGAAGTTGCGTTCAGAAAGAATCAGGCACTTTTCGAAGGCAGGGTAAACAGCGAGGACAAGGGTGTCCAGGCTGCGGTCGCCGCGATCACGGATGCTGACTATGTAAGACTTCCCGCATTTGCGGAAAGAGAGAAGATCCAGAAGGATATCTTAAAGCTGCCTCTTTTCCCGACGACAACGATCGGTTCCTTCCCCCAGACTTCAGACGTAAGAAAGAACAGGCTTGATTTCAGGAAGGGCAATATCACAAAAGAGCAGTACGTTGAATTCAATAAAAAAAAGATCGCGGAGTGCATAAAGCTTCAGGAGGAGATCGGTCTCGATGTCCTGGTCCACGGCGAGTTCGAGAGAAACGACATGGTCGAGTATTTCGGCGAGAACCTGAACGGCTATGTCTTCACTGAGAAGGCATGGGTACAGTCATATGGTACGCGTAACGTCAAGCCGCCGATCATCTGGGGCGACGTATCACGCAAGGCTCCCATTACCGTTGAATGGTCGAAGTTCGCAAAGAGCTGCACGGACAAGCCGGTAAAGGGTATGCTCACGGGCCCCGTCACGATCCTTAACTGGTCATTCCCGAGAGAGGACATCTCCATCAAGGAGAGCATCCTTCAGATCGCGCTCGCGATAAGGGATGAGGTCCTGGATCTTGAGGCTAACGGCATCAACATCATCCAGATCGACGAGGCCGCTTTGAGAGAGAAACTGCCTTTGAGAAAGAGCGACTGGTACAGTGAATACCTTGATTTTGCGATCCCCGCATTCAGGCTCGTTCACAGCAAAGTAAAGCCCGAAACACAGATCCACACCCATATGTGCTACAGCGAGTTCACGGATATCATCCCTGCGATAGACGCAATGGATGCTGACGTGATCACTTTCGAGGCATCACGTTCGGATCTTCAGATCCTCGATTCACTCAAGGAGAACAACTTCAAGACAGAAGTCGGTCCGGGCGTATACGACATCCACAGCCCCCGTGTCCCTTCAGTTGAAGAGATCGTTGCGGCATTGACGAAGATGAGATCCAGGATTGAGGATTCGAAGCTATGGGTAAATCCTGACTGCGGCCTTAAGACAAGAGGCGATGAAGAGACGAAGAAGAGTCTTGTCAATCTTGTCGCTGCAGCTAAGCAGATAAGAGGATAAGAAATGAAAGTATCACAGGTCTACAAGAAGAAAAGAAGTCTGTCTTTCGAGATCTTTCCGCCGAAGAAAGACACCGAACTGTCCAATATCGACGCGACGCTCGAAGTCCTTTCCGAACTGGAGCCTGACTTCATAAGCGTTACGTTCGGCGCGGGCGGATCTTCTAACTGCAACCGCACGATCGAACTCGCGAAAAAGATCAAGTACGAATATAAGATCGAGCCTGTGGTACATCTTACCTGTCTTCACTACGACAGAAATGAGATCGACGAGTTTGCGCACGTTCTTAGAGAAGAAGGCATCGAGAACATACTGGCATTAAGGGGCGACCCCAATCCCAATGCACCTGCCAAGAACGATTTCCGTCACTCGTCGGATCTTATCTCATACCTTAAGGGCAATAATGATTTCTGCTTTCTGGGGGCCTGCTATCCCGAATGCCATCCCGAGTCTTCGGGCGTGGTCAGCGAGATAAAGAGCCTTAAGAAAAAGGTCGATGCCGGCGCGGAAGTCCTGCTGTCGCAGCTGTTCTTCGACAATGAGATCTTCTACCGTTTCCACGATGAGTGCAGGATCGCGGACATCGACGTGCCGGTCATTCCGGGCGTTATGCCTGTGATCAACGCGGCCCAGATCAAGAGGATGGTATCCTTGTGCAACGCATCTTTCCCCGCAAGATTCCAGAGGATAATATCGCGTTACGAGGATAATAAGGAGGCGCTTTTCGATGCCGGCATGTCATATTGCCTGAGCCAGATAATCGATCTTCTCGTAAGCGATATCAGCGGCATCCACCTTTACACCATGAACAATCCTTTGGTCGCAAGAAGGATCTGCGAGGGGATAAAGAATATTATCTGATTGTTTTCAGGACGGACATTACCTGCAAGAATCGGGAAAACTGATTTCTTGCAGGTAGTTTTTGAGATGATCATTAAGCAGACTACCTACTAAAATCGAAAAATGCGGTTTTTAGTAGGTAGTTTTTCGCTATAAAACGGAAAATCAATGAGCAAACTACCTACTAAATCTATAAAATCAGGATTCTTGTAGGTAGTTTTCAAGAAAACAACAGGGAAATGCCGGTCGGACTACCTACTAAAATCGAAATAAACCATTTCTTGTAGGTAGTTGGTCTATTTCAAACACGTTTTTGACTGTAAAACTACCTACTAAATCTGTAAAAACAGGATTCTTGTAGGCAATTGCGCTTAATAAACCTATTGACTCGGTGGGTTTATGGTTATATGATACATCCAGCAAAAACTGAAAGGACCAAAAAGACGTGATCTATGCAGACAACGCTGCCACGACTGCGATGAGCGAAGCGGCAATAAATACTTTTACATCACTTATCAGAGATACATACGGTAATCCTTCCAGCCTTTATGAATTCGGTCAGAAGGCGAAGGAAGTCCTCGAGCAGGCCAGAGAAGATATCGCGAAGCTCATAGGTGCCGAGCCCAGAGAGATCATCTTCACTTCAGGCGGAAGCGAGGCCGATAACCAGGCGATAATCTCCGCGGCAAGACTCGGTGCGATGAAGGGTAAGAAGCATATCATTACAAGCGCTTTCGAGCATCATGCAGTGCTGCATACACTCAATAAGCTTGCCAAGGAAGGCTTTGAGATCACGCTTTTGGATGTTCATGAGAACGGCATCATCAGGCCCGAGGAAGTCGCTGCAGCGATCCGTGAAGACACTGCGCTCGTCACGATAATGTACGCAAACAACGAGATCGGAACGATCGAGGATATCAAAGGCATAGGCGCTGTCTGCAGGGAAAAGGGAGTCATCTTCCATACTGACGCAGTACAGGCAATAGGTCATCTTCATATTGACGTTAATGAACAGAATATAGACATGCTCTCGGCTTCCGCGCACAAATTCCACGGACCTAAGGGAGTCGGTTTCCTGTATGCGAAAAAGGGAATCAGGCTTACGAACCTCATCGAGGGCGGCGCGCAGGAAAAGGGCAGACGTGCAGGCACGGAGAATGTTCCGGGCATTGCGGCGATGGCAACGGCTCTCAAGGAGGCAGTCGGCAACATCGATAAGAATACTGAACGCCTGACAGTGGTCCGCAACAGGATCATCGCGGGTCTGAAGGAGATTCCGCATTCGGCTCTGAACGGTGATGAGAACAGCAGGCTTCCGGGCAATATCAATTTCTGCTTTGAAGGCATCGAGGGTGAATCGCTCCTGCTGCTCCTGGACGATAAGGGTATCGCGGCATCTTCCGGAAGCGCATGCACGTCAGGCTCTCTTGATCCGAGCCATGTGCTTCTCGCCATCGGCAGGGTTCACGATGTCGCTCACGGTTCATTAAGACTCAGCATCGGAGAGAACATCACTGACGAAGAGGCGGATTACATCGTTAAGTCCGTAAAAGAAGTTGTCGAATACTTAAGAGGATTCTCGCCGGTATGGAGAGACCTTGTAGCAGGCAAGACACAGTTCATTTTATAAGGGAGGATATCAGCATGGCTTTATACAGCGAGAAAGTAATGGATCATTTCAGAAATCCGAGAAATGTGGGCGTTCTTGAGGATGCGAACGGAATAGGCGAAGTCGGAAACGCTAAATGCGGTGACATCATGAAGATGTACCTGAAGATTGAAGATGACATCGTAAAGGACGTTAAGTTTGAGACTTTCGGATGCGGAAGCGCGATCGCGTCGAGCTCGATGGCAACGGAACTCATCAAGGGCAAGCCGGTTGAGGAGGCCAGACAGCTTACCAACAAGGCGGTTGCGGAAGCTCTTGACGGTCTTCCGGACTATAAGATGCACTGCTCGGTCCTTGCCCAGGAAGCTATCGAAGCAGCGCTTAAGGATTACGAATCAAAGCAGGGAAAATAATTATTTTCTAAAACCTATTGACATAGTAGGTTAATGTGTGCATAATGTGTCCATGCCATAAAAACCAGAACGGAGGCGTAAAAATGTTAATGATCATGTGTTGTCGAATGCATTATGAACGGGCTGTACCGGCCTTGGCGTTTGACTGCACGGATATGCGCCTTGACGATGTACGATGTTGATCAGAGATTAAAACATCAATCAATAACAGCCCGGGAAAATCGATTATCCCGGGCTTTTTTATGCAAAATATGAAAGAAGGAAAATAATATGAGCTACAAAAGAAATTCTTTACTTATACACGGCGGAATCGACGGAGATGAGACAACAGGTGCAGTAAATGTACCGGTCTACCAGACATCAACTTATAAGCAGGACGGTCTTGGAAAGAACAGGGGCTGGGAATATTCAAGGACCGGCAATCCTACAAGGGCGGCATTAGAAAAGCTTATAGCAGATCTTGAGGAAGGACAGTACGGTCTCGCGTTTGCATCGGGTCTTGCTGCGATCAACACGGTGCTCTCGCTCTTCAAAGCAGGCGACAAGCTGATCGTCTCGGATAACATCTATGGCGGCACGTTCCGTATTCTGGACAACGTTTTCAAGAACTTCAACATCACATACAAGATCGTTGACACATCCGATCTTGAGGCTGTCGAAAATGCTATCGACGACGATGTTAAGGCGATCTACATAGAGACTCCCGCCAACCCGCTTCTTACCATCACTGACATAGAAGCAGTATCCGCAATCGGCAGGAAACATAATAAGCTTGTCATCGTCGACAACACTTTCCTTACACCATATCTTCAGAGACCTCTGACGCTCGGCGCTGATATCGTAATCCACAGCGGAACCAAGTATCTCGGCGGACATTCCGATACCATCTCAGGTTTTGTCGTTGTTAATGACAAGGAATTAGCCGACAGGCTCTACTACCTGCAGAATGCTATCGGAGGCGTGCTCGCGCCCTGGGACAGCTTCCTCATCATAAGAGGCATCAAGACTTTGGGCGTTCGCATGGACAGGCATGTTGCCAACGCGCAGAAGGTTGCTGAGTGGCTCGCGGAAAGCGGTTATGTAAGCAAGGTCTATTATCCCGGTCTTAATACAGACCCCGGCTATGAGATACAGAAGAAGCAGGCTGACGGTGCCGGCGCGATGATCTCTTTTGTTCTTGATGAGAAGTACGATTACAAGGTCTTTTTCGAAAAGCTCCGGCTCATAACTCTCGCTGAAAGCCTGGGCGGTGTCGAATCTCTCGTATGCCATCCCGCGACGATGACCCATGCTGCCATTCCTGCCGATATCCGCAGGGAAGTAGGCATCGTGGATGAGCTCATCAGGCTGTCAGTAGGCATAGAGGATGTTGACGATCTCATTGAAGATCTGAAGCAGGCGATCGAAAACTCCGCCAGGGCATGAGGTGAATAATATGAAAAACGTATACGGAAGCATCAGAGAGATGATCGGCAACACGCCGGTGCTTAAGATAGATCATATGGGCATAAAGCCCGGAGTAAATATTTATGCAAAGCTTGAATTAATGAATCCCGCAGGAAGCGTCAAGGACCGCGTAGGTGTCTACATGATCGATGACGCGCGCAGAAGAGGCTTGCTCAAAGAGGGCGGAACGATCGTTGACGCCACGGCAGGCAACACAGGAATAGGCATAGCCGTTGCCGCGCTCAACCAGGGTTACAGGGTCATCTTCACGGTGCCCGAGAAGTTCTCGATCGAGAAGCAGAAAGTCATGAAGGCATTGGGCGCGGAGATCGTCCATACATCGAGGGAAGGCGGAATGCTCGGTGCTGAGGAGAAAGCGGAGGAACTGCTCAAGACCATACCCGGTTCGATATCCCTGAGACAGTTCAGGAATCCCGCAAATCCCCTGGCGCATTACGAGACAACGGGTCCCGAGATCTATGACCAGCTTGACGGAAATATCGATTATTTCGTTGCAGGTGCCGGAAGCGGCGGAACCTTTTCGGGAGTGGTCAAATACCTTAAAGAGCAGAACCCTGACATCAAGGGAGTGCTCGCGGATCCTTACGGTTCGACGATCGGCGGCGGTGAGCATTTCGATTACAACATAGAAGGAATAGGCAACGACTTTATCGCTGACACGATGGACATCACGCTGGTAGATAAGGTCATAAAGATCAATGACGATGAGGCTTTCAATGCTTCCAGGGAACTTGCCAGACACGAGGGCATTCTTGCAGGATCCTCATCCGGCGCGGCTCTTGCGGCAGCACTCAAGCTTGCGGAGGAGATTGACGAAGGCAACATCGTAACTGTCTTCCCTGACAGAGGAGACAGATATCTGAGCAAAGGATTATTCGATTAAATGGAAAACGTATATGAATTAAAAAACGTATACAAGACATATAAGAACGACGGAAAGGAATTCACGGCATTAAAAGACGTGAGCCTCGATGTCAGGGAAGGCGAGATCTTCGGCATAATCGGAATGAGCGGCGCAGGCAAATCGACACTGGTACGCACGCTGAACAGGCTTGAGGAAGTCACTTCGGGCACGGTCAGTTTTTACGGCAAGGATCTTGCATCGCTTAAACCAAAGGAACTCCGCAAAGTGCGGCACTCGATCTCCATGATCTTCCAGGGCTTTAATCTTATCAGTCAGCGTACTGTTATCAGTAACGTTGAACAGTCTTTGAAGATCATCGGGACCCCGCGTGCGGTCAGGCGCGAAAAAGCAAAGCAGATGCTCGAGATCGTAGGCCTTTCGGAAAAGGCGAATGAATATCCGGCAAGACTGTCCGGCGGCCAGAAGCAGCGTGTAGCTATTGCAAGAGCGCTTGCGGCAGATCCGAAAGTCCTTTTGTGCGACGAGGCCACGAGCGCGCTGGATCCGAAGATCACGGGCGAGATACTGGACCTTCTGAAAAAGATCAATGAGGAAAGGAAACTCACGATAATAATCATTACCCACGAGATGAGCGTCGTGGAGAAGATCTGCGACCGAGTCGCCATCATCGACAACGGCAATCTCGCGGAGATAGGTGAAGTAAAGGAAGTGTTCTCGAATCCGCAGTCGAAGGCAGCGAAAAAACTTGTTTTCCCGAGCAATCCTTTCGATCCTTCAGATGAGAAAGGACAGATTGTACGGCTCGTCTTTGACGGTACTCAGTCGAATGTGCCGTTCATCGCTAATCTCGTTGAAGAGACAGGACTCAAGGTTAATATCCTCAGCGCGAATACGAGAAGCGTCGGAGGCATCGGTTACGGTCAGATGATCATCGAGCTTCCGGGTCCTGCGAAAGACCGTCAGACTGTCATCGATTTTTTCAGGAAAGGCGGCCTTTCCGTATCGGAGGTGAGCAGAAATGAGTGATTACATAAGAGAAGCTATAGTAACAGGTGTGTGGGAGACGTTTGTGATGACGTTCTTCGCGTCACTGTTCTCATACATTGTTGGAATGCCGCTCGGTGTGTTGCTGTATTCGACGTCAAAGGGACGTCTTCTCGAGAACCGCGCTGTCAACTTCGTGATCGGTCTGATCGTGAACATTACGCGTTCTCTGCCGTTCCTGATCCTGCTGGTATTGCTTATACCGTTCACGAGATTAGTTGTGGGGCAGTCTATCGGAACCACGGCAGCCATCGTACCCCTTACTATCGGCGCGATCCCTATCGTCGCGCGAATGGTCGAATCGTCACTTAATGAGGTGCAGCCGGGAATTATCGAAGCGGCGACCTCAATGGGCGCAACGCCGCTATACACAATACTGCACTTTATCATTCCGGAAGCGATGCCTTCGCTCCTTCAGGGCGGTGCCATAAATGTGGCAACCGTACTGGGCTACTCCGCAATGGCCGGTGTCATCGGCGGAGGCGGTCTCGGCGCGATCGCCCTGCAGTACGGTTATTACCGTTACCAGAAAGACGTGCTTTGGACAACAGTTGCAATTCTGATAATCATGGTTATGCTTATTCAGGAATTCGGAATACGGTTATCAAAAAAGAACAGAAAAACTTAAAGGAGATAAAGATATGAAAAACGATAAGAACAGGAACAACATTAAGAAAATTGCATATGCGGGTGTGCTTGCGGCACTGGTATTTGCAGGAACGGAACTTCACATACCCACGGCTATAGGCCACATCAATCTCGGTGACCTGGTGATATTGGTAAGCGCGTACGTATTAGGACCATTTGCGTTCATACCGGCTGCCATAGGCTCGACACTGGCAGACCTGCTGGCCGGTTATCCGCAGTATGCCGTGGCAACATTTATCATTAAAGGTGTGATGGGACTTGTTGCCGGGCTCCTTCTTAAGCGGAACGCTCAGGGCAAGGTGTCTCTCGGACGCAAGCTGTCGGTCTCATTTATCACGGAACTCATCATGATCGCGGGATATTTCGCGTTTGAATCGCTGCCGTTTATGTATGGTGTTGAGGCAGCTCTGGGATCTGTTATTCCCAACGGTATACAGGCGAGCGCTGCGGTAGTTGGAGCGGTTCCGTTGATGTATGTAAAGGTTTTCGACAGGTATCAGCTGTCGCAGCAGAGCGGAGCGCATAAGGAGAAGCAGAAGACGGCTGTGTCGTAAGCGGACAACACGGAAACCGTTAATATAGCGGGTTTCTGTGGCGCAAAAATAATTTTAGATAAACCTAAACATGATGATGTGTTGTCGAATGCTCGGCTCCCGGGTGCGCTATATGGCCCAGGGCGGAAGAAGACATTCCTCACGCCTTGAGAACGATCGATGTTAAAGCAGTAATATGCATTTGAACATATGCCATGCGCCCGGGAGTTAAATCAACTCGCCGGGCATTTTTTATGCCTGGAACAAAATCATTCTTAAAGCAAAACACAAAATCGAAAAAACAAACACTAAAGGAGATTACTAACATGAAGAACATATTTAAGAAGGCAATTGCCGCAGGACTTTTACTCGCTATTACCGGATCGCTTGCCGCCTGCGCATCAACTGACGCAACAAGAGTCGACGCAGGAACACTGGCAAGCGAAGAGAAGACAGTAAGCACGGTACTCAAGGTAGGCGCAAACATCACACCTCACGCGGAGATCCTTGAAGTCGCAAAACCGATCCTCGCAGAGCAGGGCATCACACTTGAGATCGTAAGAATTGAAGATTCAGTTACACCTAACACCGGTGTCATCGAAGGATCACTTGACGCAAACTATTTCCAGCACGTTCCTTACCTTGACCAGTTCAACAAAGAGAACGGCTCAGATCTCGTTTCGGTAGGCTCAGTCCACTATGAACCCTTCGGCATCTATGCAGGCAGAGTTAAAGACTTGAAGGACCTTCAGGACGGTGCGGTCATCGCAGTTCCGAACAACGTAACAAACGAAGCAAGAGCGTTGCTGCTCCTCGCACAGGAAGGCATCATCAAGCTTAAGGATGACGCAGGCATCAACGCTACAGTAGAAGACATTATCGAGAATCCTCTCAACATCCAGTTCAAGGAGCTTGCACCCGAGCAGCTCGTAGCAGCACTCCCTGACGTGGACGTTGCAGTCATCAACGGCAACTATGCGATCGAGGGCGGCCTCCACGTAAGCCAGGCACTCGCAGTTGAGGCAAACGACGGTCTTGCGGCACAGACATACGGCAACATCATCGCAACATCACCTGCAAAGGCAGACGATCCGGCAGTAAAGGCTCTCGTTGAAGTGCTTCAGGGACCTGAGATCGCTAAGTACATTAAGGACACATACGATGGTGCGGTAGTACCTCTTTTCGGATAACAGATAAACAGGAGAACGGGCAAGATGATCGGATTTGAGTACTATAACCCCGCGAAGATCGTTTTCGGCGAGGACAGCGAAAAGAAACTGAAGTCTCTTTTATCGCAGCATAAAGTCACATCACTCCTATTGGTATACAGCGGAGACTTCATTAAGAAACTGGGCATTTACGATGTCATTACCGGAGCGGTGAATGAACTGGGGATCAGATTCTCGGAGAGCGGCGAAGTGGTACCGAATCCGTCCATCGAGCTCGTAAGAAAGCTTGTCAAAAAGGGCAAGGAAGACAAAGTTGACTTCGTTCTGGCAGTCGGCGGAGGAAGCTCCATCGACACCGCCAAGGCGATAGCTCTCGGTATACCGTACGATGGCGATGTCTGGGATTTCTTCGATAAGGGTGTTTCTCCCGAACATGTCCTCAACATCGGAGTGATCGCAACAACGGCATCGAGCGGTTCCGAGACATCAAATGCGGCAATACTGTCATACGGTGAATGGAAGAAAGGATTTGAAGATGACCGCATTATCCCGAAGTTCGCGATCAT
>CACYRM010000013.1 GCA_902776845.1 Oscillospiraceae bacterium | reverse complement strand
CACCAAGGCACTGATACAGAAGCGTGTCGGTAAAGTTGTCTATTTCGATGACAAGTATCATGATACCGATGCCACAAAGGCTGCCCGCAAGATGCTTGATGCGGCCGGTGTTAAGTACGAACAGTATCAGCCTTCAGGACGCAAGGCAGAGATCACTCTTTAATGGAGGCATAATATGCGCCGTAAGTTATGGCAGAAGATCATTCTTCTGTTTATTTCATCTGTGTTTATCATCACATCGTTTAATGTTACAGCCCTGGCAGCGCCCTCCGGGTCGGCTACGCCTAACTGCTGGGGAAGCGGCGGCCAGATCGAGATCTCGCTTTCAGGCTGCAGCGGTTATGGGACTATAACGGTCGTGGTTGAGTTCTCCGGAAAGGTCGATTCCGCGACCGGGTGGGGATTTGATTCTTACAGCATAAGCGGCGGCACAGTCACTGCGGTATGTTCGGCCTCCGGTCCGAACAGCTGGGGTTTTGACAGCAGTGTGGGAATACAGGTCACGGGAAGTGATATTAATTCGGTTAAGCTTGTGTCCGTATCAGGTGACGGTGAATCAGGATCTGTCAGTGCCACTGCAGAGACAGCCCAGACTTCAGCAGAGTCTTCATCAGGAACATCCGGTAATGATCCGGAACCCCGTCCCGCGCGCAATACAGAGGGCATCGCAGGTGATGACTGGCTGACAACGTCGGGTTCCCATATTGTCGATATGAGCGGTAAGGAAGTGTGGCTTACAGGCTGCAACTGGTTCGGGTACAACACGGGAACCAATCTTTTCGACGGTGTATGGAACTGCAATCTCAAGGATACGCTTGAGTCGATCGCGGACCACGGATTCAATGTCATGAGAGTTCCCATGAGCGCCGAACTCCTTCTTCAGTGGAAGAACGGCGAATATCCCAAAGCCAACTACAACAATGCTTATAACGAAGAACTCAATTCGATGAATTCCCTTGAGATCTTCGATTATGTTCTGTCTCTTTGCGAAAAGAACGGCATGAAGGTCATAATCGACATCCATTCGGCCAAGACAGATGCTTCCGGTCATAACCACCCGGTCTGGTATAACGGCGATATTACCGAAGATGATTTCATCGAGGCGCTTGCTTGGTGTGCCGGAAGATATAAGGGCAACGATACCATTATCGGTTACGACCTCAAGAATGAGCCGCACGGCAAGGCTTCCGAGACGCCTCATGCGATCTGGAATGATTCCGATGATCCGGACAACTGGAAAAAGGTTGCCGAGCGTGCCGGAAATGCGGTTCTTGATGCCAATCCCCATGTTCTGATCATAATCGAAGGCATACAGATCTATCCGAAGGATATCGAAACGAATAATTTTGTCTCGAAAAATGACGATGATGATTATTACAACACCTGGTGGGGCGCAAACCTTATGGCCGTCAGGAAGTATCCTATTGATTTCGGCTCCCCGGAACGCAATGCCCAGATCGTATATTCCCCTCATGACTACGGCCCGAGGGTTTATGAACAGCCCTGGTTCGAGGGTGGCTTTACTTATGAATCACTCATGAAAGATGCCTGGTACGATTACTGGCTCTACATTCAGGATGAAGGCATTGCTCCGGTCTTTGTAGGTGAGTGGGGCGGCTTTATGGAAGGCGACAACCTGAAATGGATGGAATACTTCCGTCAGCTGATCGCGGAAAAACACCTGCATCACACATTCTGGTGCTTCAATGCGAATTCCGGCGATACCGGCGGCCTCGTCAAGGATGACTTCAAGACATGGGACGAGGAGAAGTATAACTTTGTAAAAGAAGTCCTTTGGCAGAATGAGGAAGGACAGTTTATCGGTCTGGATCATGCTGTTCCTTTGGGTGTTAACGGTATAGCACTGTCAGAATATACAGGAGTCGTTATAACGCCCGCGCCGGTCAAGCCTGTTGAAGAAACGTCTGCGGCAAATGAGAACAATACAGCTGATAAAGATATCTCTGCGGAAGAAAAAACGGATGTTACGGGACAGGAAAAGGATCAGGAGCAGGCTGTTACTTCAGAGTCATTGAAAAAATCTGCTTTAGAACTCTTTGTTGTAGTGATAATCGTCGCATTTGTTATTATAATAATTATGGTTGCTTTATTTTTCGTTAAGCGCAGGATCAATAAAAAACGGGCATCTGAAGAAGAGATATTAATCCCCGGTCCCGCTAGTCACGGCACAGACGGTGTCAAAGTGAATACAGAAAATAAAGCTGAAGATGCAGGGAAGGGCGGAGATACTCCGGACACTCCGCAGGAGGTTGATTGACATGCTGTATATGCTGCTGAAGATTAATCTTGAAGATAACCGGCAGATCGGTCCGATAGTTGTTGTTTTCGCTATAGTTGTAGTTGTTTTGCTGATCGTTATCGCGAAAATTTTCAAAGTAAGAGACAAAAAGAAGATAAAGAATGAGGAAAACATAGATGTCGTTCTGCACACTGACCGGGTAATATCCCAGGTGGAGAAGAATTCGAGAAAAGCCGACATCAATGAAAAGAAGTTCGAGCAGATAAAGCGTGAGACCAGGGATCCCAAAAAGAAAGCAGAGCAGGAAGCCGCAGCCAAAAACACTTTGCTCGGAGGAAAGAGCGACGCGCAGCTGGAAAAGAAAGATGCTTTAGAAGTTTTCGGCCCTTTGGGAATCTCCTCCAAAAAAGCAAAGCAGATAGACAAAACAAAAGAGCGCGTTATCATCAACGGCTATCTTCAGAAATCCAACACCGCACCCATAAGGCCTGTTTATTCGAATACGCCTTTCGCACGCCAGCTGCAGAGAAAGGAACTTGAATCAGACGAAGTAGGCAAGGAAGCTGAGACGCCTGCGCTTGTTATGGATTCAGCTGCTCCTTCGGAGGTAAAGATCACGGGTGCTCCCGTTCAGAAAGTAAAACCCACGGAGCTTAAGCGTCCCACTTCGGCAAGAACGGCCGGTGATGATTCCTCGCAGGGTACTGCCGAAGAAGATACGACTTATTCCGCTGCGATCAGACCTCAGACCGGATCAGAGGTTTCCAATGCGGTTTCTGATTTTACCGCTGCAGTTCAGGAGGAGAAACCGGAGATCCTGAAAGCGGGTGAAGAAGCGATCATTCCGGCTGCCCATGAGGCAAAAGACGGCTTTGTTCCTGATAAAAAGGTCCTTGAGGAAAACCTGAAGGAAGAAAGCGCAAACGGCTGATCTACCGATTATTCTGATACCTCCGGACACTTGAAAATGAAGGTATCCCCTGTATAATTTAAGTGTCTCTTATATTATAAAATATAAGAGTGTGTGCTTTATCTGGAGGATATTAAGAATGTCGGGCATTGGTTCCGGGCGATTCTCGATCAAGCCGTTATGTCTGCTTATAAGCATCATAACCGGCGTATTTTTCGCATTTTCCTTTTTTGCTGCCCGTGATGTGTATGCTGACGGAAGCGTCTCTGTCAGTGCCAACAGCTGGGGCGGCGACGAAGCCAATCTTTATATAACTGTATCCGGCTATTCCGAAGGACAGAATATTGATGTAACCATTGAATTTGCTTCCGATGTATATGCCGGCAGTAATGATGCAATTACCGTGCTTTCCGACGGGGATGCCCTTGTTCTAAGGATCACCGGTTATGACGGTGATGACGGTTCCCCGAACGGGAACTACTACCTGGGTCTTTCCGGTACGAATCTCTCTGATCTTGATCCTGAAGTTACCCGCTGTTACGTATCGAGAGAACCGACTCCGGTTCCTGCCACGCCTACACCGGAACCCACCAATACACCTACTCCCAAGCCGACCAATACTCCTACACCCAGACCTACAAATACTCCCAAGCCTTCGCCGACTCCCACAAAGAAGCCGACATCTGCGCCGACCAAAAAGCCGACGCCGACTCCCACAAAGAAGCCGACAGCTGCGCCGACCAAAAAGCCTACGCCGACTCCCACAAAGAAGCCGACAGCTGCGCCGACCAAGAAGCCTACGCCGACTCCCACAAAGAAGCCGACAGCTGTGCCGACCAAGAAGCCTACGCCGACTCCCACAAAGAAGCCGACAGTTGCGCCGACCAAAAAGCCCACGCCGACTCCGACAAAGAAGCCGACGGCTGTGCCGACCAAAAAGCCTACACCGACTACTACCAAGACACCCACAAAATCGCCTACTGTTACACCTACAAAAGCCCCGACTGCCACACCGGTATGGGGTTCCGGTACAACACCAGCGTCAAGTCCTGTTCCGACACAGACCGTTCCGGATGATAACAACAGGGATCCTGATAATACGGTTGAAACAAGTGTTGATGCTGCGGGTATAGTTGAGACAACTGCTGAAACCGCAGGGTCGGTTTTGATCGAAGAATCCACTGCCGGAGATATGCCGGCTGACGTTGAGAGCGGTGACGGTATTCCCGAAGAAAGCCAGGATGACGGAACACCCGGCGTTGCTGTTCTTGCAGCTTCCGCAGGCGTTAAGAACGGTCCGAAGAAATCTTATGGCTGGATATGGATAATCGTACTGCTTCCTCTGTGCGTAATCCTGTTTTTCAGATACAGGTATCTTAAGGATAAAAAGGATCTTGACGGTACCGACCTTGCCGTTGCGTTCGTGCCGGGCGTCCCGGTGATCGCTGAAAGATTTTTCGGGTATTTAGGTCCCGTCAGGAGTATGAATACGGTCAGTCCCGGGCCTGTGAAAACCTTTAATACGGCTAATGTGATGAAAGAACTGAAGGCAATGGAAGCAGCTGACAGACCGGAGGGCAGCAAAGAAAAAAGTAAAATCGTAAAAGTCCAGGCCAAACGCCCCTCTGATTATCCGGCTAAAAATGCTAAGATAATAAAAAATACGGAAAGAAAAGCTATGGAAAAAACAGATTTTGACAACAATGGTATGAAGAAGACTCCGTTTCAACAATCTGCGGAATCCGGGGCTGTAACTCGCCCGGGGTCCTCTGCGGCTGCAAACGCACAGAATAAGGGCCGCTCTTACGGAGTGACCGGAAGTCTTATAGCAGGCGCGGCCCGTAAAGGATCACAAGCTTCCGGACAGGACACAAAGAATAGCGATCAGAAAGAAAATCTTGTTTCCGGCAGCGCCCCTATTAAGCGCCCGAAGGCCGAGCTTACGCCTGAACAGATATCAGAACGTGAAAAGGCTGCTAAACTCCTTCAGGAGAGAAGAGCTGCCCAGGCCGCAAGAGTGGAAGAGATACGCAAAAACGCCGAGGCAAGAAAGGCAGCGGAATATGCACGTGCCGCCGAGCAGGCTGAAGCGAAAAAAGCTGAGGAGGCAAGACTTGCCGAAGAACAGAGGAAGGCTGAAGAATTAAGAAAAGCCGAGACCCTGAGAAAGGCGGAAGAAGCTGCCAGAGCTGCGGAGCTTGCAAGGATAGAAGAGGCAAGAAAGGCGGAGGAGGCAGCAAAGGCTGCTGCTATCGCGAAGGCAAGGGCCGAGGCTATAGCTGCGGAGGCCAGACAGCTTCAGGAAGCGGCAAGAGCTGCGGAACAGGCCAGAAGAGCGGAAGCTGCTAAAAAGGCGGAAGAAGCAAGAAAGGCCAGGGAAGCTGCGCTCGCAGCCGAACGTGCCAGACAGGCTGAGGAAGCAAGAAAAGCCGAAGATGCAAGAAGAGCTGAGGAAGCGAGAAGAGCTGAAGAGGCCAGAAGAGCCGAGGAAGCGAGAAGAACCGAAGAGGCAAGAAAAGCTGAAGAAGCCAGGAAAGCCGAAGAGGCAAGAAGAGCTGAGGAGGCGAGAAGAGCCGAAGAGGCAAGATTAGCTGAGGAAGCGAGAAAAGCCGAAGAGGCAAGAAAAGCCGAGGAGGCGAGAAAAGCTGAAGAGGCAAGAAGAGCTGAGGAAGCGAGAAGAGCCGAGGAGGCGAGATTAGCCGAGGAGGCTAGAAAAGCTGAAGAGGCAAGATTAGCTGAGGAAGCCAGAAGAGCCGAAGAGGTAAGACTTGCTGAGGAAGCAAGAAGAGCCGCAGAGCAGGCTGAAGCAAGAAGAGCTGAAGCAGCCAGATTGGCTGAAGAAGCAAGAAAAGCTGAAGAATTAAGGATTGCCGAGGAAGCGGCTGCGCTTGAAGAGCTCAAGGCTGCCGAGAAGGCAAGAATGGAAGCTGCCGCAGCTGAGCAGGCTGCGCTTGCTGCCAAAGCAGAAGCCGAGGCAAAGATCGCTGAAATGAAAAAAGCTTCAGAAGCTGCAAATGCCGCAAGAGAAGCTAAGGCCGAGATGAACAAGAAGCAGAGCAAGACCTCGGAAGTCTTCAAGTCGACGATGGCATCATCTGACAACAAGATCAAGCCGGGAATATCCGCGATAGCTTCTGAAGCAGGTTACAGCAAGGCACTTGAGAGCAAAGCCGAGCATGTTGCCAAAAAGACAGCCGGATCCGGTGATAAGACCGTCAATCCATATGGTTCTGTTAAGAGCGGGGCTTCATCGGGAGTCGGTTCATCGGCATCAAAACAGACAAGCGGACCTTCGATCTCGACAGAGCGTGCCAAAGCATCCTCCAATTCGAACCAGCTTGGAACCCTTCTTGCAGGAAAGAACTACAATAATTCCGGAAGAGCACCTGTATGGGCTGCTCCCGGAACCAATATTTCCGCGTTTAAAGAGAGCGAAGAGGCAAAAGAAGCCAGACTCCGTGAGGAAAAACAGCGTATTGAAGAGGAGGAAGCAAAGAAACGCTCTGAAGTGCAGGCGAAATCCTCTTACACGAGCATTGCGGACAGCGCCAGGACAAAGAAATCCGCTTTCTTTAAGAGAGCCCAGGCAGGCCGTGAGCAGGTCCCTGAGGATCAGGAAGAGCATGTATCTGCTTATGGCGGAATCGTAAGGCCTTCAGCTGTTATCGATGAAGAACGTGATATAAAGAAGACAATGACTGCGCCGGCTATGGGTGCCGCGCTTGAAGGACAGAGACCTTCGATTATGGATCCCAATTCAAAGTCTGCGCCTACTGCTTCAAGACCGATGGCCGGATTTAAGGGTGCCGGAGAAGAAGATAATGGTTTAGCCGATCCTTCGGACGAAGAAAACAAGGACTGATCTGAAACAGTATTTCAGGGGGATATATAATATGAAAAGATCAAAAAAGCCGCTGACCTTCGCTGCCGTTGCCGCTACGATAGGCGCTCTGAGTCTGGCTGTGGAAGGATGCGTATACGGACCTCCGGCAGAACCCACCAGAGAGACTAACGTATACGGACCTCCGCCGGATTCTGTCCGTGTGACAGAGACTGCCGATAAGACAGAGGCAGAGCCTTCTTTTGATCCTGACAAGGATTATGAGACAGTGGTCTACGGACCTCCGCCGGATTATCCTGTCGACGGACCCGAGGAAGACGTTTACGGACCTCCGCCGGAAGACGGCTGATCTATGTCTGTGGATATTTTCGAAGCCAAAAAGGCTTATCTTGACAGGAAAGCTGAGGAACGAGCGAGGCTTTTCCGGGAACCTGATCTTATATATCTGTTTTTCGAACTGACCAGAAGCTGCAATGAGAAGTGTTTTCATTGCGGCAGCAGTTGCGCGCCGGGTCTTGGCCACGGTCCTGATACAGAGGCGTTTAAAGCTGTACTGGATGATGTAAAAGAGCATTTCGACCTGAAAAAGCTTCAGCTTTGCATTACGGGCGGCGAGCCGCTCCTGTATCCGGGTTTTGCGGATCTCTTAGGTTATGCCGACAAACAGGGTTTCCGGTGGGGTATGACGACCAATGCGACCCTGATCACAAAAGATGTCGCGAAGATGCTTGAAGATACGGGCATGGGCACAGTATCTGTGAGTATTGACGGACTTCGTGAGACACATGACAGGCAAAGAGGTCTTAAAGGCGGATATGACAAGGCGATGCAGGGCATTCAGAACCTGATCGACCGCAAAGCCTTCAGACATATTCAGGTTACGACAGTTGTTAATCATAAGAATATCGGTGAGCTCGATGAACTCTATGAGATACTTGACCGGCTTGACCTTGATTCGTGGCGTGTGATCGGAATAGAGCCGATGGGAAGAGCACTGGATTATCCGGATATGCTTCTGACACCTGATGATCAGAGATATCTTTTCAATTTTATACGCGAAAAGAGGGAGAACGGAATACCGGTCAATTACGGATGTTCCCATTTCCTTGGATTGGAATATGAGAGGGATGTCAGAGACTGGTTTTTCTATTGCGGAGCAGGAACACATACGGCGGCAATAAGGATAAACGGCGATATAACGGCATGTCTTGATATTGAGGAGAGACCGGAATTTGTCCAGGGCAATATCGCTTCCGACAAGTTCAGCGATGTATGGTTCAACCGTTTCGAAGTATTCAGAAAACCCCTGTCCTCGATATGCGCCGAATGTCAGGAATGCAAATGGGAGCATTGGTGCGCCGGCGGGTCCAGACACTGCTTTGACTACGACAACAATAAGCAGAGAGTCTGCTTTAAAGACATTCTCTTTTAATAATTTTTTATTGAGTGTATTATTAAAGGTACGGAACTTCCTCTTCAGGAGAAGCTTTTATGCACCAAAGGATTGCAATTGTAACAGGCAGCTCATCAGGCATCGGCAAGTCTTTTATTGAGCTTCTTGCAAATGATAACGGCGAATTCTTTAAATCCGGTTTTGATGAGATATGGGCAGTGGCGAGACGTGAAGACGCGCTCAGGGAATTAGCGGCTTCCGCCGGCAACGGCAAAGTGGTTCCGGTCGTTGCGGACCTTTCTGATGACTGCGGAATAAAGATCATTGAAGACAGGCTTAAAGCAGAAGAGCCTCTTGTCGGTCTGCTCATCAATTCCGCAGGAATGGGTGTCAAGGGTCCGGTAATGGATAAGCCAGATAAGGCGCTTTCAGATACCATAAGCATAAACTGCAGCGCGTTGAGCAGGATGATAAGGATCACTGCGCCGTATATGAGACCTGACGGGAACGGAAACGCAAAGATAATCAATATAGCATCTTCGGCAGGATTTCTTCCCCAGCCCGGTTTCGCGTGTTACGCGGCAAGCAAATCATATGTAATATCTTTCTCGCGGGCCATGAGCTGCGAGCTTAAGAGCCGCGGTATTGATGTCACGGCAGTCTGCCCGGGACCTGTTGCCACTGATTTCCAAAGAAGAGCGACGGACGGAAAGGAAACCGATTTTACGGACTGGCGGAAAAACTTCGTTATAGATCCCGTAAAGCTTTCAAGGAAGTCTCTTAAGGCATCTGCAAAGGGCAGGAGGATGTTTGTATATCCGTTCTCACAGAAATTGCTGCACCTTGCTTCGAAGATCGTTCCGGTGTCATGGATACTGGCTTTTGAGAGCAAGGCGGTTAATGAATAAATATCTATAACAGAAAGGGTGATCTTATGCAGAAAAAGAAAGTTGAACCTACATTCGGAAGCATTTTCAGGGCAGTTGAAGAGAAGGCCTCAAAGGTATCATTTCTTCAGGATACGGCTACACAGATTACATTAAACGGGAACCTGGATAATCTGCCTTTATACGTGAAGATCGAAGACGGAACAGCTGAGGTTGCGCCTTACGAATATATCAATGCACCCTTTTATATCGATGCCGATGCGGAGACTTTCGCTTCTGTATTGAACGGGGACAAAGACTTTGTCGTGGCTGTCTCTCAGGGAAGCATTACTATAAACGGTGATGCCGCACAGGCCGTAGTCTTCTGTTCGACACTTTTCTGAAATAAGTCGTCAAACATTATTAATCAGATGTTCAGTATTTGGTGTTCTGCACCTAACAATTATTGTTTATCGTATAAGTAAGCAATCGCGGGAACATGCTTGTAATTATCAACAAACCTTGAAAGAAAGTTGCAGGCATATTTGTTATAATATCTTGGTATGGCAATTAAACTAAACGGTGTTTTCAGAGATAAGATGGTCTTTCAGTGGGGTGCGGAACTCCGCATTTTCGGATACTGCGATAAGACCTGTGTTATCAGAGCTGTTCTTTACAAGGACGGGAAAGAGGTTTCCAAAGGTTCCTGCGGAACTGAGCAGGACGGAAGCTTCCTTATCTGCGTTGAGCCTGTTGAAGAACCCGGCGGACCGTATGAGATCAAGGTCTTTGAGAATGATCTCGAGCAGTGTGTTATCAAAGATGTATACGCGGGTGAGGTCTGGCTTGCCGCAGGCGGCGGCAATATGGATTATCCGCTCGTAAGATCTGAATTTGCCAAATTCATCATTCCAAAGATCGGTAAGACAGAGATCAGATATTATAAAGTGCCTGCATTCGGACATATGAATGAGGCACAGGCAAAGGCCGAAGATGAGACTGAATGGCTTGACATCAACAGTGAGACAGCCGGACAGATGAGTGCCGTGGCTTTTTATTTCGCAAGAGAGCTTGAATCAAGACTTGATGCCAAGATCGGAATCATTCAGTGCTGTGCCACCAGATCAACTATAGACAACTGGCAGAGCGTGGAGTCTTTGCTTACCACCAAGGAAGGCAGACAGTATATCAAGGACTTTGACGACGCGGCTTCCGAGCTTACGCCCGAGGAATATGATAAGGCTGAAGCCGAATACAATGAGAAATACAGAATATATAATGAAATGCTCCAGGAAGTGCTTAAAGAGGATCCCTGGATCACTTATCCGGAAGCCGATCTGAAGCTCGGTCCGGCACCCTGGCCGGCACCGGTCGGACATAAATCGGCAAGACACCCCGGGGCTGCTTTTGAGTGCATGATACTCAGAATAGCTCCTTATACGCTGAGAGGCGTTGTCTTCTATCAGGGTGAAGCGGATACAGACGGACATCAGTCCGAGTATGGTCATGTTTTTGAGACGATGATCAGGGAATGGCGCGATGTTTTCTTCGATGACCAGCTTCCCTTCATCTTCTGCCAGCTTCCCATGTATATCTCGAAAGACAGGAAATATATGGGCTACGACGATATGTCATGGCCGCTTCTCCGTGAGCAGCAGCAGATCGTCGCTATCGATATGCCTAATGTTTATATGGCCGTTATCGTTGACTGCGGTGAATTCAACAATCTGTTTCCGTCTGATAAGAAGACTCCCGGAGACAGACTGGCTCTTCTTGCGGAGAAGTTCGTTTACGGTTTTGAGAAAGTCGATGCGGTATCACCGTTTATTGTTGACGCAAGGCGCGGCGAGGGAGTTGAGATCACTTTCGGCGGAGATTATCTGTTATTGAACCTTACGACCGGATTCGGTCCTGATGATTCAGGATTCGAAGTGGCAGGTGAGGATGGCAAGTATTTTCCGGCTGAAGCCAATGTCGACTTTGACGGAAAGACAGTTCTGCTGTCATGTCCGATGGTCGAATTCCCTTCCAAAGTACGATATGCCTTTTTCTCATACGGTCCCACGCCTCTGCATGCCCAGAACGGACTTACGGCAACACCTTTCCAGGTCAGAATAGATAAGGATCTTGGCGGAGCCTGATATGAATATTGCTTTTTTTACACGTCCCAAACAGGAGATCACATACCTTTACTCAGACTATACCGTCAGGCAGGCATTGGAAAAGATGCACAGCAGTTCATATATGGCGGTGCCCGTTCTTGACCGTGAAGGGCACTATCTTGCTACAGTAAGCGAGGGGGATCTTCTCTGGTTTATCGTAAAGGGAGAAGGCGGAGAGCCGCACACAATGGCTATAGAGAGTCTTGAACAGTTCAAGCTCACGGATATAGGGCTTAATACCCACAAGAACCAGCCGGTATCAATAAGTTCGTCCATAGAGGATCTGATAATCAGATCGATGGAAACTAATTTTGTGCCGATCACGGATGACCGGGGCATATTTATAGGGATAGTGACCAGAAGGTCGATCATCAAACATTACTACGAGAAAAACATACTGCCGCATGAATAACTTCATACGGCAGTTTTTTATTTGAGTTTATTTCCCGGGGCAGATCATACAGTTTCAGTTGCTTCAGTTGAAGCTTTCTTCCGGCGCAGTTTGCGTTTGGACTTTTTGGTCTCCTTGATCTCCTGTTTGAGCGGAGCAAAATCCTTCAGGTCAAGAAGCTGTGACAGCATTGCGATCTCCGGCTTATAGCGTGAGGACATGATGAGCTCGAGCTTTTTGTCTTCGGTGCGTATCCTTAAGAATCTGGCGCACTGTTCTATATATACGGGCTTACCGCTGTGCTTTTCGCAAAGCTCATTCCAGGACATGATGTAAGGTTTGCGTATGAGTCTCTTATATACGAGATCGGTCCTGTCGCCTTCCCTGATGAGCCAGATCCTTGAGCGTTTGGCAAGACGGGCAAAGCCGTGGAACGTATAGACCGACATTGCGATCTCCATTGAAGGGTAGAGTTTCCGGAGCCTCCTCGGAACGTGTTTCTCGATCCTCGGAACCGGTTCATTGCGCTTAAAGATCTTACGGAGAACCGTGTAGACATATATATCTTTGTAGTACTGTGAGACTCTTTTCAATATCCTGAAAAGGAACAGTCCGGCAACGGCAAGGTGGATGCTGACGATAAAGCTTACGACAGGAGCGAATATCTGGAGCAGAACGAGTATCAGGTGAAGGAATGCCTTGATGATCTGCCAGATAAGGCTCGTACCCTTAACGGGGATTGCCGCGACTATTACCTCCCAGTTATCCATACAGGTATAGTTGCAGTAATAGAAAATGGTTATCGCTATTACCGTTATTCCGGCAAGAAGATATGTCTGCCAGCCCGGTGAGGATGTCTTGGCCGCGCCGATAAAATGAGCAGCCAGAGCGCCTCCCTTAACTCCCGGAGGATCTGCTTCGAGTGCTTCTGTGGTCACGAAAGGAAGGAGCGCGATCGACACAGTACAGATATATCCCACTAACTTATCAAGTTTATCAATGGTCTCTTCTGACACCATCTTGGATTCAGCGAAAGAATGGACAACTATCAGGGCGACAGCTATTAGAGTAAGAAATACAGCGGCCCAGGGATTTGCGATCGGAAGCTTTCCGACCTCTCTGATTATCGGAATTCCGTTAAGGAAATCCGCCACACTGCAAAGGAATGCGGAATCGGGAGAATATACGGCGGCATTCTCGAAAGAACCGAGGATAGCCAGAACAGCCATTGTGGCGGTAGGGTTTATCGATGCTGTGACAGCTGTTGAGAACGCGCCTCCGTAGAAAGCAAGGTCTGTGGCAAAGGATGCTGTATCAGGTGCCCGGACAGGGCCGTATCCTGCCGCGAGACTTATCATGGGTATCAACATAATGCACATCATTGCACCGAGAAGCCCGGCGGCTTTCTTCAGCCGGTTCTTATCAGAGTCGATCAGTCGCATGTCAGTACCTCCTAAAAGCTATTGATATAACATGTGGCATTAGAAAAACCGATACTATTATACACTGTGCAAAATCCGAACTGACAGCAGGACAAAAGGGGCAGGATCACCCTTCACCGAGGTAGCGCCAGTTTTCAGGCACATGAGGATCACCCTCGAACGTAAACCATGAACCCGGAAGGAATGTGAAGCTTCCGCTGTAATCAAGTTCAAAATCATCCGAGATGAAGATGTAAGGCGCATTGTATTTCTGTTCTGAATTGACCGGATTGCCCGTAAAAGGATTTACCGGATCATTGATAAGACCTGAGAAGGCTATCGCGGGAGTATCCGCGTTAGTCATAAACTCATCCGAAATGGAAAATCCCGTGGAATCAAAATCCTTTACCATTAACAGCGGGAAACAGCCTTCCATATCGGTACCGTTGCAGTCAACGGAAAACTGTCCCAGATCGCCGCCGTGGTCGGAAACGATTATGATCCTGGTATTGTCATAGACACCTTCCTCGCGGAGATAATCGAACCATTCTCCGAGCTTGAGATAGGCAGCCATGTTTACGTGATAATGCATGACCTGTTCGTTGGTCGTCATATTCAGTGTGCTGCCGCCGAGCGTATATCTCGAATCCCAATCCGTGTCATATGCCGTGTTATCGACTCTGAGAGACGGTTCATAATCCGGTTCCTGAAGAAGACACGGACAGTGTGTCGTGTTGTTTACGAGCAGCAGGAATGTGTTACCGGCACCTTCGTCAGCTTCTGTAATTCCGGGCAGATTGGTGAGGACAGGATATGAATGTATAAAGTTGTAATCGTAGCCTGAAGCTGTTGAGAGACCTGTCATGTGCTGGACGATGGAGGGTGTATATACTGCTTTGTCATCAGAGCCGGATGCTGATGAGGCTTCGTTATAGAGACCGCCGTCATAGAGAGTTTCCTGCAGGAACAGGGGAGAGATCTTCATAATGGAAAAGCAGAAGAAATTCCTGTTGCGGATCTCGTTGATCCTCTCTGACATAAGCTGCGAACTGTCTGAATCCCCGGTATCATCCTCGAAGAAATCAAACTTGCCTTCCGTGTTGTAGCAGTGGAACTCCGGGTAATCATCATAGATGGACAGATCGGGCACCAGACTGTAGTTAGCCATTGACGGGTCGCATACGGTAACATCAAAACCGTTTTTCCAAAATATGGCAGGCATTACTTTCAATGCCTCGTTATGTTTGTCTACGAGGAGTGTATCTGATCTGGAATTCAGCTGATAAGGAGTGTATTCATAGCCGCCGAACAGAGCCGGAGATGCAAAGACGGTATGCGCTCCGTAGGAAACGGTGTTTTGGTAATAAGTAAATCCGTCAAACTTTTCCTTAAGCTCAGGTCTTTCATTGAAGATATAAGGCACCTGCTGTCCAATGGCTCTGTCAAGCATAAGGACTACAACGTTCTGACCGTTTTTGCTCAGCGTTATCTCCGGCATCTCCTCAGAAGGATCGATAAAACTGAGATACCTTTTATATGTTCCCATGATCTCCGCTGAATTGAGGAAGCTTACGGCAGTGATCGATACTATTCCGACAACAATGACCGTATTTGTGATCTTCGGGATCTTTTTATAGATGATATGGAACAGAACGGCTGCCACGATCACGGCTGCAAGATTGATCAGGTATTCAGGCACTGTGAAAGAAGGCGTAATGTCGTACTGGAGTGTCGAAGACAGGATGCCGAGATCAGTGCCGAACAGCATATAATCTGCAACGGAAACGCCGCAGATGATCCATATGGCTTCACCTGCGATATTCCTGTTCCTTTGATTCATGAAGAAGTAGAATACACCGCCCCACAGGACCCATATTCCGGCAGATAAGAGAAGCGAGTTCACTGCATAGAGGATCGGATTGGACGGCTGGACGGCATCAACGAATTCTGCAACGGAAGCATTGATCACATTGGTCGGAATAAGAAATCCCGTGAAGATTGCCATCATCGAAGCACCGGCGAAGAATACAAAACTGTTGTTTCCTGAGACTTGAGCCTTCTTTTTTGCCGAAGGCTTTGTCTTTATGTAACAGCTTAAAAGCGGAAGAGAAAGAAAGATACAGCCCGCTGAAAGAAGGATCTTCTGTCTTATATCAAGCCCGTGACTTATGAGAGTTAAGACCAGCAATACAGCCCCGGCGGCTGCAAGCACCATGCCGACAGCCTTTTTAGGATCCTTGAGCTTATAGAAAATATTCTTAACGAGCGAGAATACATTGTTGAGAAGCCAGTAGAAAACAAGTCCTGCGGGGGAGTGGTACAGGAGCACCAGGAATACCAGGGCAAGTCCGTAGACCTGTATCTTGGATTTGAGAGGATGTCCCTTTGTGTATATGATGCCCGTCACTATATTGATAAGAGTCATAAGGATGGGAAGAATGTTTACCGGAAAACTTCCGATCATAAACATCGCATCTTCCTTGCCGAGGTCCGATATGAATCCAAATGGCATTCCCTTAAGGCTTTCCATTCCGGACAGGAGCCTGTATGCGGCAATAAAGAACGGTATCTGCAGGAGCAGGGAAGCCGAACTCTTGAGCGCGTATATCGGCTTGTAGTTGTTTATCCGGTAATACTCCTGGAGCATGAAGAAACGTTCGTCGCCCTTGAATGTCTGCTTTGTGCGCTTGATGCGGTAAGCCATCTTTGCCTGTATATCACGCTCTTCCGCCTGAAGCTCGTCCGCGCGCTTATATAACGGAAGGACCAGGAAATTAACCGCGATGCTGAGGCAGATGATCGAAATGCCGGCATTGCCTACCAGCCTGTTCGCAACAGTAAAAATAACTTCAAAAAGAAGTTCAAGCGGGGCTATTATCACTGTATAAAGTGCTGACAGGAACGTCATCTGGTCTTTACCCCTTTCAATGCAGGCTTGATATTCTTTTTCCCGGTCTTCGGGGTCTTACTGACCGCACGGTCATCGGCAGCCTTTCTTGCGGCTGTTTTCTCATATTCTTTTATTATGAAATCAGCGGATCTTTTCGCTCCTTCACCGATATTGACCCAGATGTCGGAACGGGCCTTTCCGCGTCCTGCCGTGAAGGAGGGATCTTCGATACATCTGTCGATCAGTTCCTTAATGCTGCCTGCATTGCTCTCGTTGAGCTCAAGCCCGAGGTCTGGAAGTATCCTGAATGTCCAGGGAGTCTCTTCAAGCCAGTCCGCGTCATACGGTCTTGCATCGAATTTTGTGTCCGTATAGATTATCGGTTTATCGAATACCATGGCGAATTCAAACATTACTCCCGAGAAGTCGGATATGAGGATATCCGAGAGCCTTAACACCTCGAAATTATCGATGTCACGGTTCCATTCGACTTTGGAAGTATCGCTGTATTTGGTCATGAGCCTGTCAAGCACGTCCTTTTCAACAACAAAAGACTGCGGGTGGGGTCTTACGATGATCCTGTATCCTGTGGAGATGAGGGAATCGATAAGTCTGTCCCCGAATCTTGAGAGTATGCCGCTCTCACCCCAGGAAGGAGCCAGAAGGACCGTGCGTTCATGGGGAGGAACCTCTCCCGATGATTCCAGTCTTTTCTTCATCTCATCAAGATAAGGTACGCCGCAGAGCTCGACATCGCGCTGCTTTATGCCGCGCATCCTTTCGAGTTCACGGACCTGGTCAATCTGATACGCGCCAGAAAGAATGAGCGCATCGTAGTGATCTGTTCCGTACATGCGGTACAGGGTGATATCCTTTGCGGCATGCATTATGTGAATATAGCAGTCGGCATTTTTCGAGCGTTTCCACTGGAAGACATCCAGACTCGGGGTCGTTGAGAAGACGACGGAGGCATTCAGCAGATTGAGTCTGGAAAACGCTTTGTTTCCTTCACCGATGTATTCGCAGGTTATGTTCTTATATTCTTTTTTGAATGCGGGATCGTCTTCGGAACAGGTGAGATATACGATCTTCCGGTCCTTTTTATCGAGTTCTGCCATGATGGGCTCGAAAATGTTCCAGTACCTCTTGTGCTCGTTGAATATGACTATGGGAATCTTCTGATCGTAAAGTCTTGAATTCTTATCAACGCCTGAACGGTACTTTACCTTCATGAGCAGTGCGCGCAGAGAGAATAATGCTACTCCGAAGAGTCCGAACAGAACGGAAAAAAGCATTCCTCCCGTACCGGGATCGATATATAGGATCTTTACGAGATTCACTTGTGGTTTTCTCCCGGAAACAAAATAAAAATGTCTGCAAATGAAGGCTTCATTCACAGACATTTATTTTATTACTTTTAGAAATCGACTTCAACTTAAGGGCGGAATACCCGGTTCACTGAAGGGATCAGAAACCGTAGTTTGTCACACCGACCAGCTTCTCAAGCTCGCTCGGATCGTAAGCAGCATCGATAGCCGTCTTTCTCGTAATGAGTCCGAGATTTACAAGTCTCTGGAGATCGCTGTTGAGAGTATGCATTCCCTGGAGGGAAGCGGACTGGATCGCGCCGGGGATCATCTGGATCTTGTCTTCAAGGATAAGGCTCTTGATAGCGCTGGTGCCTACCATTACTTCTGTTGCAAGAGCGCGTCCGTTGCCGTCGGAGGTAGGAAGGAGCTGCTGCGAGATAACGCCGCGGATGCTTGCCGCGAACTGCGAGCGGATCGTTGCCTGCAGATCGATCGGTGAACCGTCGATGATCCTGTTGATCGTCTGCGCGGCGCTCTGCGTATGCAAGGTGGAGAGGACGAGGTGTCCGGTCTCTGCAGCGGTGATGGCAGCTGAGATCGTCTCGAAATCACGCATCTCGCCGACGAGGATGATATCCGGATCCTCACGGAGAGCTGAATGGAGCGCATAAGCAAAGGATTTAACATCGCGTCCGAGTTCACGCTGGTGGATCATGGCGCGGTTGTGGGGATAGATGTATTCGATAGGATCCTCGATGGTGATTACATGTTTTGCTTCATTTCTGTTGATGTAGTCAACGATCGCGGAAAGAGTGGTCGATTTGCCTGAACCCGTAGGACCGGTAACAAGGATAATACCGTTGTTTGCGGTGGCGAGGGTCTTGATAACTTCGGGAAGACCCAGTGCTTCGAACTCCGGGATCTCGGCCATAAGCAGACGGATACTGCAGGCAAGGTTGTTACGCTGATGATATACATTTGCCCTGACTCTGATTCCGTTGTCTATCATGCGTCCGACATCGACGTCTTCTCCTGCTTCAACACGCGCGATCTCATCCGGTGTAAGGATGGTGTATATCATATCCTGCGCTTCTTCGTGAGTGGGACGCTCATCAAGTATGTGGAGCATACCGTATCTTCTGATCGCAAGATTGGTGCCCTGGGTAATATGCACGTCAGAACAGTCACGTTCTATGGCATAAGTCATCAGTTCTTCAAAAGTCATATAGATCACCTCCGGGAATAATGCTTTAGATTATAAATTAAAACATATCAGTTTAGTATAGAAACTGGATATTTTTCCAAGAATAATGATATGGAGGCTTTGCCCGGAAGAGTACAGGGGGTCTGATCTGTTTAAGGAATGCTTGCGGTTTAATAACCCATTTCCTTGAGTTCTTTTACGATATCCACATAGAAGTTCGCGATATCGGTGACCTCTCCGCCGGATGAGGGTTTGCGTGAAGTGAATCTTCTTCTCCGGAGATCCACCACATCGGCGTGTGAGATGCCTCTGTATGAGGGCGTGGTGTGAACGCCTTTGAAGTTCTCCCATTTAGCTGAGTCCACGGAGACCATGCCGTCGTTTTCGCCGTCAAATCTGTGAATGACAGGGTAGGTGATACAGAATACGGGATCCGAGAATGAACCCTTGCATTTGAAAGCGTAGCTCTGGCAGTAGATATCAGCGGGAGCAGGATTGTCGATGTTGAACTGTTCGGCGGTCCTGGTGGTGAAAAGATCAAAACAACTGTAACTGGCAGGATTCTTGTCGCCCAGTATCTTCATCCAGACATCCGTTCCCCAGGCGGCTGTCTTTACCATCCATCTTGGAGCTTTCATTAAGAAGTCGACGGTCTTTGAGCCGTGGTGCGGAGTGTCGATCGTGGTGACCGATGCGACCTTGTCAGCGTAACCGTGACTGATGAGATATCTTGCTTCAAGACCGCCTTTGGAATGCGCGAGGATATTGACCTTCTCGGCGCCGGTCTGCGCAAGGACTTCGTCTAAACTTCTGGCGATTATGCCGGCGTTGCTCTCGACTGAACCTACGGAATCCTGATGACCGAAAAAGACTTTAGCACCCTTCGATTCCAGTGTCTTTGGGACTCTTCCCCAATAGCACAGGTGCTTTCTGTCGCGGAATCCCATTCCGTGAACCATAAGTAACGGGTACTTTAAACTGCAGTCGTTGCTCATATGATCTTCTCCCTAAGGCTTCCGGCCTTAAGGGGAGTATAACGCGGTATTATACAATGTTCAATACTGAATCTTGTTCAAGAGCGTCTTTTCCTCATAATTGCCACAGCCCGTCAGGATGCCCGGGCCTGACGCTTCCCGCCCCAAAGCTTTAGGGCAATGAATGCTATTACGAGACCGGCCGCCGTGACAACGAGGCTTACGATAAGCATGAAGTGAGGACCCTTGATGTCCAGGAGTCTTCCGCAGACAAGGCTTGAGAATACGCCTCCCAATGTGATCGAACAGTTGATGTATGCCTGGCCTTTGACCTGGTCGAGCCTTGCCATCGTCTGGTTGACAAAGTAGGCGGAGACGGGGATGAAGACCGCATATGCGAACATCTGCATGGCCTGGCTGATGTAGACGAGGACCATGTTGGGCGCAATGAACATCAGGAGTGTCTTTATAAGGAATGCCGCGCCGGCGAAAAGAAGAAGGTTCCTGCATGAGACTTTCTTCATGATCTTATCGATAAGAGCCATGGTAGGAAGCTCCAGAAGAGCTGCGATGAAAACTGCTGTTCCCATCTGGGCTTCAGTGCCGCCAAGGGGAGTGATTATCTGGATCATATAGTCGTTTATCGCATTGTGGGCGAAAAAGAAACATACTGCGCCGAGCACAAAGAGCATGAAGTCCGGATATGTCTTTATGAAGCTGAAGAGGTTGTTGTGTGCAACTTCTGCTGAAGCCGGAGCAGGCATATCAACTGCAGGCTTTTTAAAGAAGTAGAAGACGATAAGGGCAACCGTAAGGAAGATGATGTCCAGTACCATGAGGATCGTTACGCCGAACTTTCCAATCGCCATTCCCGTGAAGACCGAGGTTACCGCAAATCCTGCTGAGCCTAATCCTCTTGCAAGCCCGTAGTAGATGTGGCATCCTGCCGCCTCGTATTCGAAATACATTGCTGTGATGATGGGCTGGTAGACCATCTGAACCATGTAGATCAGCGCGAAGATTATGAATATTACGACGATGCCGTTCCTGATCAGGAGAAGTAATACCGATCCTATGAGCAGGAGCGCTGTCGATGCCATTGAAACGTTTCTGTTTGTGAGCTTGCCCTGTTTGTCGATGAGGCCGGCAACAACCGGCTGGAAGATGACGGACAGGATGTTTGCAAGTGCAAGGGTGATGCCGATAAGAGTGTTGGAAAATCCCTTTTCGAGCAGAAATACGGAAGCGTACGCATGTATCCCGCTGTAAACAGCGAAATATGTCGCGTTGATAATGATGTATCTCAGAGTCCAAAATCTCTTTTTATCCGCCATGAGGAACCATACCGCCTTACCGGTTGTCTGTTTTCCAAAATGCTAACATAATCCGGGAACAGATATGATTAGAGTTTTTGGAATAATATCAAGGTCTTGGTATAGAAAATCACTACGGATATATGACTTTTCGAGCAAGTAATTGTATATTTGCCAAGAAATTTAATATTTACTTCACAAAATTGTCACATTTTACATTTTGATGTGTTATAATCCACACAATATTTTGGAGGCGACTATGAATAAGTCCTTAAAAAATAAGATAGTCAAGGCATTAAGCGGAGTTGCTGCCGCTGTTTTTGCCGTCTCCTTTTTAGCAATATCTGTAAAGTGTGACTCGTATTCCGGAATTGAGATCGACGGCGATTTCAGTGACTGGGACAGTGTTATCAAGTACGACTGTTTAAGTGAGAGCAGCCGCGTTAATAATGTCGCTATGGTCTGGGACGGCGACTGGATCTATATCTACATGGATGAGGACCAGCAGAATTCCGCTTCCTGGTCGAGTGATCACTGGAATACGCACGGACAGTTCAATATCAAGACGGATCTCGGTTATGTCCTGGTAATATCGGTCAAGGACAACGGCGCTGCCGGAAATATCATTGAAGTTACCGATGTTGAGACCGGAGAGGTCCTTACCGCCGATAACGGAGGGATCCGTGTAGCTTTTAACAGTGATTATTCAACTTGGGGAGCTCCCTCGCTGACAGAGATAGCCATTCCGTCATACATGCTTCCCCAGTATTCTTCCACGATAAACTTCGGATATTATCTCGGCGGAGACATCATAACTGATGTCGCAGACTGCAGCGGGATCATTGATGATCCCGATGACCCGGATGATCCGACTCCCACGCCCGGTCCCTATAATGACGGCTCAGAGATCGAGATCGACGGCGACTATCACGACTGGGACTACTATCCGGTTACGACTATCCAGTATGATACGGCCGGAATGAACAACAACTACAATGACGCTGAAGGTTCCATATATCAGAGAGACGGTATCGCTTATGTTCACTGCATCGCTAATGAATTCAGCGAGCAGGATACGGGATACAAGTACGGAACCGAATTCCTTGAGGTAACAGTTCTGTTCGGATATACGCATACCAAGCTGGTGGCAGTTGAGCTTGGTCCTGACGGCAGCCTTGACTGGAGCGCTTCAAGCGCAAGGTCAATGTCTGACGGAACCCACCATTACGCGCTGTTCTATTATTCCGATGCCGGACTTTCGACAAATATCGATGATATTTCCTCTCTCGATCACTATCTGGGTGAGATGTATGTAACCATCGAAGACCATCAGGATGAGACCGAGTTCTGGTTCGATATTGCGGCACTCGCTGAGGCGGGCGGAATAGAGACTTCCGAGTCGGAATCCATATTTGTCCATTTCCACAGAGTAGGCTGGCCGATGCTTGAGACTTCGGGTGTCTCGACCGGTCCGGTATTTGTAGCTCTTTTGTCGACCGTTGCGGCAGGGTCTTATTTCACTATTAATCGCAGAAAGAAGGCCGGATGATATATATTATCTCTGCCGCCGCAATAGCCTTGTGGATCTGGCTTCTTGAAGTACTTAGAAAAGCAGGGCTCAGGTTTTGGAGATATCTGCTTGGTTCCTGCGGACTGTTCCTTTTGCTTATGTTCTTCGCGAAAGGCTGGCTTGTCCTGCCGCTGGCAAGACTTGTAGCCGCTTTGGCGGGAATATTCGGGAAAGTATCAGGCTTCTACCAGGCTTATTACCGGTACGGAGTCATTTTTATTGAATCGGCGAAAGGCGCTATCACCGTTAATATAGATCTGGAATGTTCAGGCTTTATCGAGATATCCGCGTTTATCTCGCTGCTGGCTTTCTACGGAATTTATAACATTCCGGAGCGTATCTACGTCGGTGTCATCGGAACGCTGTACACCCTTCTTACAAATGCTTTCAGAATAGGCATTATCTGCTCGATGATCCATTTCCTCGGAACGGATTATTACTATGTCGCGCACACGATTGTCGGAAGGATCGTCTTTTATGTGCTTCAGGTCATCCTGTATTTCTTTGTCTTCACGAAGCCCCATGTCCTCAAGATGAGAACAGGTGATTTCGGATATAACAAAAAGGATGATACCGCGACAAAAGAGGGAGGCGGTGCATCATGAACAACATAATGACGCATCTCGTAAATCCCTTCTTTTACTGGATAGCATGGATAATCATTCCGCTCATCGTCGAGGTGTTTCCGTCCATAGGCTCCTTCTTTGTCCTTCTTCATCAGAAACATAAGAAGGAGAAGACAGAGCGGCCTGCCATCTGGCCCGATATAGTCCTGATAATCCCTGTCTATAATTCCGAGAGCAGCCTTGAGGAATGCCTCGAATCGATCAACAAGAGCGATTATCCGAATGAGCATATCGAGATATACCTTGTAAACAACATGAGCCAGGACAGGAGCTTTGAAGCTTTTGCAAGAGCGCAGAAGGAGTTCCCGAATCTCAGGATGAACTGGCTGAATTCGGGGCAGGGCAAATCCAGGGCTTTGAATCTCGCAATATACAACAGTAAGGGAACATATCTCATCAATATCGATTCTGACGGTTACCTTGAGAGATATGCCCTGTCCAACATGGTGCTTTATCTTGAGAATCACCGTGAATTCACATGCCTTACGGGTTCTATCCTCATAAGACCTGACAAGATCGAAAAGTATAAGTCTTTCAAATCCAGACTGTTCAGACGGATAGAGTTTGCCGAGTACGCTCAGGCATTCCTGGCGGGGAGAAATTACGCTTCCGAGACCAATTCGATGTATACGCTGTCCGGAGCCTTTTCCGCGTTCAGGATGAGTTCTATCAGAAAGTCCCATCTGTACAATACTGATACTATCTCGGAGGATACCGAGATCACTTTCCAGATGAGATATATCCAGAAGCAGAAAGTCGGCATATGTGTTGACGCGATCTATTTTACCGATCCTATCGAAGGCGTTAACAAGCTCTATACGCAGCGCCAGCGCTGGCAGAGAGGTTCTCTGGAGGTCGCAAGGCTTTATCCCCAAAGCAAGCTCAGACCGTGGAGATTTGCGAAGGACACCAATATCCACACGCTTTTGTTCGACCACACTTTCGCGTTCCCGCGAATGATATGGTATCTGGCTCTGATAGTGCTTATGGCATATGGCTATTCAAGCACCACCGTTCTGCTTTCCATGGGAGCGATCTTCCTTTTCTACATTATCTGCGGATATATGTATTTTTACATCGGATTGTATCTTTTGAAGCCTTTCCCCGATATCCGGACTTATTACCGGAAGCAGTGGCCGGTGGTCGCCCTTCTGCCGTTCTACAATTTTGTCGTGTTCTTTATAAGACTTGCAGGAATTATAAACAGCATCAATACACAGAGCAGCTGGAAGACCGATACCCTGACAAGAGAGCTCGATAAATTCCGTGTGGCTGCAAGAGAGCAGCTCGGAAAGATCTCCGGTCTGATCAAAAAGTTCAGGGAACTTGTAAATTACGAGGATGAATATTATGAATAAGCAGTCCAGAAAAAAACTGATCCTCATCACTGTGGTTGTCATTGCCATCGCGGCGCTCTTATCGGCATTTTCCGTATGGCAGATCCACAATTATGAGCAGGGAGTTGCTGAGCTCTATGCGCAGGAGCAGGACGGTTATGTCGAGATCGTTGCGAGACAGATAGAACTTTACGGTGATATCGCCGGCGACGCATTTGTTGAAGAGACAATCGAGATGCTCGATTCCACTTCGCAGCGCTACTGGACACTCGATAACTCCGAATACTTCCTGTTCGTTAAGAGCATAAGCGAGACAAATGTATATAAGACATTCTCCACAGATACGTTCTACAATACACAGAGCGCGCAGGAGTTCCTCAGCACGCTGGTAAAGGGCAGAGTCAAGCACTCGATAATATCGCTTGAAGGAACCAAATATATCTCATCGGGAATCATCTTCGAATACGCAGGCACAGAATACAGACTCTGTCTCCTTACCGATTATGAGATCATGCTTTCGAATAATGCTTATCTCAGCAGCAAGCTTTACCTCCTGATCGTTCTTATCCTTCTTATCGCGCTTCTTGTGATCGCGGTCATCTACTTTACGATGAAGCTTATCGAAGCCAGAAGAAAAGTCGAGAGCATCAAGGCCGTAAACGAGGAACTCAATAACTACATCGATTATCTTGATAATGTGGTTATGGGAAGAAACCAGGCTGCCATAATATCAGGTGAAGGCAAGATCTTAAGGCTTCTCCACAGGATCGACGAAAGAGGTGTTTATCCCTGCGCGTTTGTAAGGATAAAACTTGATGTCGGTTCCATGATGAGTTTTTATTCCGCCAACAGCAAGCTCCTTGGAGATGATGTTGTATGGCTCAGATACCGCAAGGACGGCTTCCTGCTTGTCTTTGGAGGAAAGACCGCGGATCAGGCAATGAAGATCATCAGAAGCAAACTTCCGAAGGAGACGATCCCGGAAGACATTCTTGCTTACAATACGGATGAAATGACATACGCGACATATCTATACGAGACTTTGGTTAATGTCTAAGGAGGATGAAAGATGCTCAGATATTACAGGATAAAAGCTTATCTTAACGCAAGCCACTTTGTCGTATTTGACGGCAAGAAAGGTGAGATACATCCTCATACATGGGAGTTTGTTGCCACTGTCTATACAACAGGCAACAATATCATAAAGTTCACAGAGCCCGAAAAGATGATAACGAGGGTCTTCGAGCCGTACCAGAATCAGGTCTTAAATGAGATAGAACCGTTTTCCGCGATCATTCCCTCACTCGAGAACATGACGGAGTTTTTCGCGAAACAGATAGATGAGGCTGTCAAACCGATCGAATACCATCTGAGAAGATTCGAGGGAAGCGAGACTCCTGTCAGAACATACGGCGTCAGGTTTCCTGAAGCCGACGGCGTTGAGGACAAAGCTGATGCGGATGAAGTCGAAGCCGCTTTAGGAAGACTGGAGAGAAGTTTTGGATTCAACGATTAAGAAGACAGTATATGCGTTTTCGAGCCTGCTGATCAATCTGGTCATAGCATGCCTGATAGTCATTGCCGTGAGCAGGACCGGTGTGCTGCTTAAAGGCTATGACTCGATGTACCACTTATACAGGGGCGACTGGATAATGAAGTCCCTCGAAGCCGGAGATATCTGGCCTCTTTACAACCCTGTCTGGTACAACGGCGTTGAGCTGATGCGTTACTGGCCTCCGGTGGCTGCTTACCTTATGGCATTCTGCCAGTTCATCGCGAAAAGCATGCCGCTGGTATTCACTTCAAATTACGTATTCGACGGTTTTGCCGTCTACTGCGGAATGGTCTATCTTCTCGGCGCGGTTACATGGAATATAGCGGGCGCCGTAAAGAACAGACCTTTATTGGGGATCCTTTTCGGCATCATGTGGTTTTTTATGCCGCAGAGCCTGCACGTTATGTTTACTGAAGGCAACCTTCCGAGATGTCTTATCATGGCGGTCTTTCCGCTGGCATTTGTTTTTATAAACGAATACCTGAAAAAGGGAGGATTAAAGAACTTCATCGGAACGGCCGTTACCTTTTTTGTCATGTGTGCATGCCACGTCGGTTACACGGGAATGGTGGCCATTGCGTGCCTTATCTATATGTTTATCTACAGGCTCTGCTGTTTTACCGGAACAGGAAGGCTCCAGCACTCGCGCAAAAGAGATCTTGAACTTATAGTTGCGGTGGCGGCGGGCTTTATTCTCAGCGGTATATTCCTTTTTCCGGCACTTAAAGGAGGCCTGGTCTCCAATACATCAAATGCGGTCCAGGCAGCCGAGGATTATTTCCAGAGCCTTTTCCTGACTTTGAACCCTGCAGAGAAACTGAAGCAGGGATATGATCTGTCTTATTTTGGAATTGTATCTTTTCTGCTTGCGTTATTCGGCACCATAGCAAGCAAGAAGAGAGCCCGTGCGGGATTTATAACGGCGATAATAATCATTTTATTGACTTCAGATACCGTGGCTCCTGTCATCCGGTCACTTCCCGGCGGATCGCTTATGTGGATGATGCGTTTCTTACAGATAGCGGCAGCCATGATATTTTTCTCGATGCTCGAATGGGACAGCCTCAAAAGACCTATCCTTGTTGTATCCGTGGCCCTGCTGGCTTTGGACTGCGGTGTCAGCGTCAAGACGTATCTGCCATATAAGGATGATCCTTTTGCAGCCGGTTATTTCGAAAGACTGGAAGAGAGCACTCTGATCGATGAGGCTAAGAGCATTACGAAGAGCAGAATAGGACTTATCGACAGCAACAGAGGCGTATTCAACGGTGTTTTCTATCTTACGGATTACAACGGTTCGGTCAACCAGCTGTTTGGACAGGGCTGGGAAGCAGCTTCCACAGGCCAGCAGATAACCCAGATCAATGAAGCCTACGACAACGGATATTATTATTTTATGTTTGACAGGCTTCTTGAATACGGCTGTGATACCGTGCTGATCAGAAAGGATGCCGCCGCAGTCTATCCTTTTAATGAACGCGAGGCCGAAGCGGCAGCAACGGAAAGAGGATATGTCAGGGAATATGACGAAGGATCTTATGTTGTATATCATTATCCGGAAATAGAGGGAAGCTACGGCACAATCGGTCATTATGACGGTATTGCGATCGGCAACGGAGCTTATTATATTTCCATGATGTTCCCGAAGATCTGCGAAGCGCCAAGCGAGTATATTGATGACTTTACGCTTGAGGAACTCTCCGGCTATGACATCATCTATCTCGACGGATTCCTTTATCATGATGTCAATGTCGCGGAGGATCTTATAACAAAGGCCGCCGAATCAGGAACCAAGGTATATGTCCTGGCTGACGGAATACCCGAGAACTACGAGAGTAAGACGAACAGATTCCTTGATGTGGAATGCCAGTCTGTCCAGTTCGATAACGGATTTCCCAAGCTCAAGACTAAGTATTTCGGTGATCTTGAGATCGCGCTTTTCCCTAATGAACTAAAACAGTGGAAGACAGTTTATATCAACGGAATGACTGAAGTACTGGGTTACTCCGAAGTGCTGGGCGAGGAGCTTCCTTTCTACGGTAAAGGCACAAACGATAACATCAATTTCATCGGATACAACCTGACATACTATTATTCCCTTACAAGAGACAAGGCTATCGGTGAGCTTCTGGCGGGAATCATAGAGACGGGAGAGACCGAGGTCCCCGGGAGAAAGATAGTTCCGTTGGATATAACATACGGAAAGAAAGTGATTACGGTTAATTCGCCTGAGGACGGTGTTAATACCACACTTGCCGAGCATGATATCTTTAACGGAAATTTCAAAGCCTTCAACAGATTTGTTTATGTTGACAGCGGAGAGACCGTGATCACATACAAGTATCCTTATCTGATACAGGGATGCCTTATTTCACTTGCCGGCATTGCGGTGATCTGTGTTATGGCCGTATTTATCAGGCATAAAAAGGGAGAAGACTAAATATAGATGCTTGTCTATATTAACTGTTTTTATCCTGAAAAATTATTTTGATATTTGGGCAAATGCTTTGACAACTCATATTGTCATCAATATTATAGTGTGTGATACGTGTTTGAGTAAGGTAAGTTTTTGCAGATAGCCGATTGGAGGCATGTCATTTATGATAGATATTTGGCCGTCATTGCTGGGGCTCTGCTCCGGAATGGCCCTGTTCTTATACAGCATTAAGATTACCAGCGGAAGTCTGCAGACAATTGCGGGAGATAAATTAAAGAACGTTCTCGCAAAGCTTACCGGAAACAGGGTATTGGGCGTTGCCGTCGGAGCGGGCATAACCGCGCTTATCCAGTCTTCAACTGCCACATCGGTAATGGCTGTCGGTTTTGTGAATGCCGGACTGATGGATCTTTACCAGGCTCTCTGGGTAATTATGGGAGCCAATATCGGTACAAATATCACGGCTCAGCTCATCGCGTTTGATGTCGGTGCTTTCGCTCCGGTCGTTGCTCTTCTGGGTACATTCTTCTGCCTTCTGACAAAAGATAAAAAGATGAGAAGCATAGGCGAGGCTATAGCCGGATTAGGCTTTATATTTGTTGCCATGTCGCTCATGAAGGAGTCTATGGCCCCGTTAAGCGAACTGGACATCGTAAAAGACATATTCGCATCGATCAACAATCCATTTATCGGCATAATCGTGGGAATCATATTTGTTATCATCATCCAGAGCTCGGCTGCCGGTGTCGGTGTGCTTCAGGCTATGGCAATGTCCGCTTCAGGAGCCCAACTCATTACTCTTGAACAGGCGATGTTCCTTATCTTCGGACTTAATATCGGAACCTGCGTTACCGCGGTTTTCGCTTCAATCGGCGGATCAAGAAACGCGACAAGAGCCGGAATGCTTCATATGCTCTTTAATGT
>CACYRM010000012.1 GCA_902776845.1 Oscillospiraceae bacterium | reverse complement strand
CGCTGTAGGCATGACAACTACAGACAAGGTCATCACCGCAACACTTACTGGAAAGGGCCAGAAGCTCTATCTCATCAAGTGCGCAAGAGACGGAAAGGGTTCTTACAAGAAGGATCATGTATTAAGAGTCATCAAGGCTGTAAAGGAGCTCCTCGACAGAGGCGAGATCAAGAATGCAGCAGTTGTTAAGAGCGCAGGTGTTGCGGCAAGAGTCGCACAGATGTGCTTCGGCAATATGCTCGGATTCGATTTCTCCGATAAGCTCACAGAAGCTGATCTCTTCTCAAAGACACTGGGTGCAGTTATTGTAGCAATCCCTGCTGACGGCAACGCGGTAGATAAGGTTGAGATGGCAGGCGGTAAGTTCCTCGGTACCACAAACGATACAGGCGACTTCACATATGCGGGTGCAATCCTCTCAGGCAAGGATGCCGTTGAAGCATATGAAGGAAAGCTCGAAAGGATCTTCCCGACAGTTGCAAAGCCGGCCGAGATGCCTTTCGCTATAGATGTATACACAGAAGGTCAGCCTAAGAAGGCCGCTCCCGGAGTCCTTAAGGGTGCCAAGCCGAAGGGTAAGAAACAGAAATCAGAACGATATCAACGAGTCATTTGCAGAACTTGCAGCTAAGATCCGCGAGGCAAATATCATGATGATCCCCGGCGGCTTCTCCGCAGGAGACGAGCCTGAGGGTTCTGGAAAGTTTATTACTGCTTCCCTTAGAAACAGCGGTATCGCTGATGCAATCTCCGATCTCCTTGATAACAGGGACGGTCTTGTTTTAGGTATCTGCAACGGCTTCCAGGCACTGATCAAGTTAGGTCTCGTACCTTTCGGAAAGATCTGCGACATGACACCTGAGAGCCCTACGCTTACGTTCAACAACATCGGCAGACACCAGAATGTCTATGCAAGAACGAAGATCATGACCAATAAGAGTCCCTGGCTCTCACTCTGCACACCCGGTGAGATCTATGAGATCCCGCTCTCACACGGTGAAGGCGCAAACGGTCAGATCGCCACATGCTATGTTGATCTTGACGGTAACTACGCATCTGATACACAGTTCAACCCCAACGGTTCCATCTGTGCGATCGAGGGCATCACTTCACCCGACGGCCGTGTCCTCGGCAAGATGGGCCATACAGAAAGATATGAGTCCGATCTTACAAAGAATATCCCAGGCAATAAGTACCAGAAGATCTTTGAATCAGGTGTTGCTTACTTCCTGTGATAATGAACAGAGAGACTATTAAAGAAATAATGTCATCAGAAGGAATTCTGCCCCAAAGTAAATTCGGGCAGAATTTCCTTTGTGATGAGAAGATCATTTCTTCTATTGTTGAGCTCTGTGAAATAAACAGGGAAGACCGTGTGCTTGAGATCGGACCGGGCTTGGGAAGCATCACATTTCCGATATCGGAGCTTACTGACAACTTCACCTGCGTTGAGATCGATAACGGACTTGCAAGATACTTATCAGAGAATCTGAAGGGCGTAGATATCGTTAATGATGACTTTATCAGACATATATTCGAAAACGCCGGCAGTTATAACATTGTCGTAAGCAACATTCCGTACTATGTCATGACCGATATCATGAAAAAGCTCTTCGGTTCTTTTGCGCAGGCGCGGAAAATGGTCTTTATGGTCGAAGAAGAGGCCCTGGCGCGCATCGATTGCGGTCCTGACAGCAAACAATACGGCCCTCTCGCGATTCTATGCGCTTTATATGGATCTTATAAGTTTGAGTTCAGGGTTCCTCACACGGCTTTTGTTCCGCAGCCAAGGACAACATCAGCGGTTATAAGCTTTTCGAGGAATAATACTGCTGATGATCTGTCCCCTGAATTCGTTAAGTTCCTTAACACCTGCTTTTCGATGAGAAGGAAGATGCTGAGAAAGAATCTGGCTTCCACAGCTTCTGCAGAAATGATCAGCGGTGTTTTCGAAAGACTCGAAATAAGCGGGAATGCCAGGGCGGAGGAACTTGCTCCGGATGTGTTTGTAAAACTCTTCCGTGAGCTTGATATCCGGTAAAAACCAAAAGAAAACAAACCATTAAGGTTTTTGCATTAGTGTTATAATTAAATATCTTCTAATATTGCGGAGGTCTTTTTATGAGAAAATCCAATGCCGGTTTACTTGGCAAATATTCTGACGGCTCTTACAAGCGTAAGGGTAAGAAGGATGCACCCGCAATCGTCGAATATAAGCAGCTTTATAAAGGCGAGATCAAAGCCAAGACCGTTACCGAGAAGAAATTCATGACATTGGAAGATAAGATAAAGGCCCGTTCCCAGGCAAGAGAAGAAGAGAAGAATCCCAAAGAACAGAGCGCCCAGATCACGATCGGCGGTGTACAGTATCTTGTCAGAAGCGATGATGCAGGATACGACAGGATCAAAAAGGTCGGAGAACTTGCTGATGAGATCTATAACGAGACAAAAGAGAACAACCCTTATATTGCAACGAATAAGACTGCTATCATGTCACTTTTCGAGGCATGCGATCAGCTTATATCATTAAGAGCTGAGAATAATGCTCTCAAGACAGAGCTTACTTACTACAGGGCAAAAGCAACACAGTATGCCGAAGAAAGAAGCGCTGATGTAAAGCCCACTCCCATGGAAGAGCTTGCCAATAAAGTGAATTCAGGATTATTCGAACATTTGAAGAAGACTGATGATAAATAATAACAGAATCGAACTTTTAGCGCCCTGCGGAAATCTTGAGATACTTAAAGCTGCCGTTGACAGCGGGGCTGATTCCGTATATCTCGGACTTAAAGAATACTCTGCAAGAGCAGGCGCGGACAATTTTACGCTTGATGAACTTGAAGAAGGAACGGATTACGCTCATGCCCGTTCCACAAAGGTATTCCTTGCTGTTAATACACTGATGAGCGATTCCGAATTCGAGCTTTTTTATCCTACGATAGCGGAAGCTGTCAATATCGGAGTTGACGGACTTATTATTCAGGATCTTGCCGTATTGACCAAACTCGCCAAGGATTTTCCGGATGTCACCATAAACTGCAGCACCCAGATGAATATCTATTCTTCTGACTGCTTTAAGAAGCTTGCAGAGCTTGGCGCAAACCGCGTGGTCCTTCCGAGGGAATTATCCTGTGATGAGATAGAGACACGGACCAAGACAGCGGCAGGTTATGGCCTTGAAACTGAGGTTTTCGCTCACGGGGCCGTCTGCATATGCGCTTCAGGATTATGTCTTTTCTCGGCAATGAACCGGAGCGGAACAAGATCAGGCAACAGAGGTTCATGCGCTCAGCCTTGCAGGGAAGAGTATGCTCTTTACAATGACGGACTGAGACTTAAGGAAGGTCATCTGCTGTCACCCAAAGACAGGGACGTAACAGATTATCTTGAGAGACTTATCAAGAGCGGCGTGAAAAGCCTTAAGATAGAAGGCCGTATGCGAGACGCAAACTATGTCAGATCTGCCGTTTATTGTTACCGCAGAATGATAGATGCCTACTATGAGGGCAATCTGAATAATGAACTCATAAAAGAGATAAAATACGAGCTTCTCATCAATTTTAACCGCGGAGGCGCATTCACTTCGCAGTATCTTAGCGGTAATAAGGATGATAAGCTTCTTTCCGGTGAATACCCGGGCAAATACGGGGTCAGGATTGGCCGTATAAGCCGCCTTGACGCAAGAAACGGACTTGTTACCGTCGGCATAAAGAACGGCTCTACAGAGCCCGATAAAGGCGATTTCCTGTCCATAAGAGACAATGCCAGAGAGATTTGCTCATTCCCGGTCGGAAAGACGAATACGGGTCTTAACGGTCTCGATATTAAAGGCCTTCATCCGGACATGATCAAGAAGCTTAAGCCGGGATTTGAAGTCTTTCTCATGAATCACGATACGGATATCGCGAAAAAAGACCTCAGAAGGACCCCTGTCAAGATAACTCTTACTATCAACGGAACAGAGATCTCCGCAACAGCCGAGATCTCCGGCGGTATCGCAGATAAGATCACCTCCGGGTCAAAAGTGACCATTCCTGACGATTATGACGGAAAGGCACTTGATAAAGCAAGGATAACGGAACAGCTTTCAAAGACCCTTGATACTCCTTTTACTGTTATATCTGTTGAATTCGGTAACGATGAGGATTTTTACTGCCCCGTCAGCGTGATCAATTCATTAAGACGCGATCTTCTTATGGTTCTGGAAGTTAATGCCGTAAGATCATTTAAGAGAAACTACGGTCTTGATTATGTCGAGGATTCAGAGTTTTTCGGCGATGCGGAAGGGAAGAGCGGCTCGATAAGGAATATGTATACTTATCCTGTCTTAAGACTCAATGAAGATATTCTTGAAGAAGGTGCCGACATCTATGCTTTCAGCATCTATGACCTTGCCGATCCGGAAATTTATAAAAGCCTGATATCTTTTGTTGCCGATCAGGGCGCCGAGCTTGTGCTGATGATCCCTGATTTTCATCATGACAAGCTAAATAAGATCATCGATTATGTTATTTCTCTGCTTAGAACTGATCTGGGCGAAGGATTTTTAGCCGTCATGTCTTCAAGACTCTTAACGGACAGGAAATTCCTGAAAGACAGCGGAATTAAGCATTTTGCATCAGCAGGAACCAATCTTTACAGCAGCAGGTCGATCGCTTGCGCTTTCGAATATGCAGACGCGGTAATGCCTTCCTATGAGACCGGTCCTGATGATCTTCTCCAGAACTTAAGGGATCTGACTGAGACTTTCGATCTTGAGCAGAAGAATCACTGCATTATTATCCATTCTGAAGGTCTGATCCCCTGGATGCAGTCTGATTTCTGCGCTGCAGGACGCAATCAGAGACCCTGCGGATTCTGTCACGGCAATGCTTATTACGATATGAAGCCGAAAAGAGAAACCGAAGGAACGGAGCTTAAAGTGATCCCTCATCCTTTGGACTGTTCCTGCTCAATCTACGGAAGGGCAAAAAATCCCGTAGATATGTCTTATGCCGAAGCCATAGCTGATCTCGGCTTTGATGTTATCTGCAATTACACGATATTACCCGGAGGACGAGATAATGACTGAGATCTTTATAGAGAAATGCAGGGAAGACGCAAAGCTTCCGTCTTATGCACATGACGGCGATGCCGGAATGGATCTGTATGCTGCCGAGGACGTTATAATCGAGCCCGGAAGAACGGCTCTTATTCCTGTCGGCATCAAACTTGCGATCCCTTACGGTTATGAAGTCCAGATAAGACCGAGGAGCGGTGTTTCGCTCAAAACGCCTCTCAGAATCCCTAATGCACCCGGAACTATCGACTGCGGCTACAGGGATGAGGTAAATGTCATCCTGTATAATGATTCGTTCATGCACGAGGAAGGCGTGAGCGATGTCATGACGATCGATCAGAAAGGCTGTATACACGGCACATACAAGATAAGAAAAGGCGACCGCATTGCTCAGATGGTAGTGGCAAAGGTCGAATACTGCAAGTTCGTCGAGACAGACAACGTCAAAGCCATTGGTGAGGACAGAGGCGGCGGATTCGGTTCGAGCGGAGTGAACTAAGGGATATATGGCCAGAGCTAACAGCGGATTTGTAAGCTTCAGCGGTAACGCGTCAAACCGCAGAAACCCTTTTGTTATGAGACTTGCGCTGGTCTTAAGTATTATCGCGCTCATAATAATCTCATTTATCGCTCTCACGGTTTTCTCATCAAACAGACTGATGAATATAAACCGCAATGAAGTTACAAACGTTCCGTCCAATATCCTTCCTTCGTATAATACTACGAGTTTCCAGTCCGCTGACGGACAGACATCGCTTCAGGGATGGTTTTTTAAGACCAAGAATCCGATCTCAACTATAATAGTTGTTCATGATGCGGGTTCCAACAGACTTCCTTTCGGCGTCGAAATGATCGATATGATCGAGAGCTGGCTGCAGAACGGATATAACGTATTTCTTTTCGACCAGAGGAATTCCGGTACTTCAGGCGGCGATATCTGCACATACGGATATCTTGAATGGCAGGATGTACTTGGAGCCGTTGCCATCGTAAAACAGATCTCGGTTACTACCGATGTAATTCTTTTCGGGATCGGCACGGGATGCACATCATCATTGCTCGCGTATTCCAATCTCCCGCCGGAGGGGGCAGGGGAGAACACGCTCGCGCAGTACAGCCAGGAAATAAGAAATCTCGGATTCGACAAGTCATATATTATCGGTATGATCCTTGATTCGCCCGCGAAAGAGTCTGATGATTATATCAAGCCTGAGGTAGTTCAGAGCGAGCCTTTGGGATTTATAACCAAGTATTCAGTGCCTTACGCAATCAGAGTATCCTCAGGTGGAGACAATGTAAGCCTAGCGGCTGAGATAGCAAGACTTCCGATACCTGTCTTGATCCTTTACGGAGGACACGATACATTCATCGGTGCAGATAAGATAGACCAGATCATTACCGAGAGAAACAGGCTCAATTCAAGCATTACGAGAAGCGTCATGGTCTCCGGCGCGGGATATCTTGAGGAATACGGCATCAATAAGAACCTTTATATTGATTCAGTGAATAATTTCCTTAATTCATACTATATGGCAGATGAAAAACATGATAAATGATAAAGACATACTGATACTCGGAATAGAGAGCTCATGTGATGAGACCGCGGCATCCGTTGTAAGAAACGGACGTTATATCCTGAGCAACTGTATCGCTTCACAGGCAGATTTCCATGAGGAATACGGCGGAGTCGTTCCTGAACTTGCTTCCAGGATGCATGTCGATGCCGTTTATCCGACGGTTCAGAAAGCACTTTCCGACGCAGGTGTCTCTTTATCGGATATCGATGCTGTTGCTGTTACATACGGCCCCGGCCTGGTCGGCGCGCTGCTGGTAGGTCTTTCCTGCGCCAAAGGTCTTTGCGAAGTGTCCGGCAAGCCTCTTGTGGGTGTAAACCATCTGAAGGGACACATTGCTGCCAATTATCTTTGTTTTGAGGATCTTACACCTCCGTTTCTGTGCTTATGTGTTAGCGGCGGCAATTCCATGATCGTCCGTGTGGATGATTATACTGATATGACAGTTCTCGGAAGGACAAGGGATGACGCGGCAGGTGAGGCTATCGATAAGATAGCGCGTGTTATCGGCCTCGGATATCCGGGCGGCCCCAAGATGGATAAGGCCGGACAGGGAGGAGACACTGCAAGATATGTCTTCTCGAAAACACATATGGGCGATACTCTGGATTTCTCTTTTTCCGGCCTGAAAACATCAGCCCTGAACCTTATTAACGGCCTCAGGCAAAAGGGCGAAGAGATCGATATCAGGGATTTTACCGCTTCATATCAGCAAGCGATAGCAGACGCGCTCTTGAAGAATACGATGACTGCATGCAGACAGACAGGGATAAAGAAGTTATGCCTTGCAGGCGGCGTTTCAGCCAATTCATTCCTGAGGGCGGCTTTCGATAAAGAAGCCAAGGCCAAAGGCATCAGTCTTTATTATCCCGAGCTGAAATACTGTACCGACAACGCCGCAATGATCGCATCATGCGGATACTATGAATATATGAACGGAAAGAGGGATTCATTGGATCTGAACGCGTATCCGTCGCTTCAGATGTAACTTAACATCAAGCTTTTCTCGTTATATTTTGTAAAAAAACAAGTTTGAATGTAAAATACTCCATTATGGCTATACAAAAAGGAATAAAGATAATAGCAGAGAACCGCAAAGCCTATCACGATTACTATATCGAGGAGAGGTTTGAGGCAGGCGTGGCTTTATCCGGGACCGAGGTTAAGAGCCTAAGGGCCGGAAAAGTTAACCTTAAAGACTCCTACGTTCAGGTAAAAGACGGGGAGATGTGGCTCATCGGCGTCCATATAAGCCCCTATGAGAACGGAAACAGGTTTAATCTCGATCCGGAGCGCAACAGAAAGCTGCTGATGCATAAGAAAGAGATAATACGTTTATACTCCACGACAAAACAGGACGGCCTGACGCTGGTTCCCACAAAGTGCTATTTCAAGGACAGCAAAGTTAAATTCGAGATAGGTCTTGCCAGAGGTAAGAAAGATTACGACAAACGCGAAGTAATGGCCAAGAAAGAAGCTGCAAGAGATATTGACCGCGCAATCAAGAATGCGCGAAAAAACGTATAAATAACGTATAATATAGATATAAAAACCGGCAGGGAAGACTATGACAACCAGAAAACTCAAAGATAAAGCTCATGAAAAGCAGATATCACTAAGATATCTGTTTTTGGCTGTCTTTTTCTGGATCATTACCCTTCTCTGGATCGCTGTAATATTTCACTTTTCCAATCAGGATTCTAATGAATCCGCAGGTTTTTCACACATGATCATGAATATGATCAATGAATTATTCAGTGTTGAGATAAAAGATGACTCTGTAATAAGAATGATCGCTCATTCATCTGAATTCGCTTTGCTGACAATTTTATCTTATGTTGCGCTATCTTCGACTAATAAGATATCAAGCAAGACATCATACGCCGAAAGCCCGGTCAAGCTTATGAGGTCTGATAATGAAATGAATATCATTTTTACATTATGGTTTTCGATCATTAATTCCATCTTTGATGAATATCATCAATTGTTTGTCACCGGACGCGACGGATCGATCATGGATGTTCTGATCGATCTTATCGGTATCGTGATTATTTTAATTATCATCAGAGTTATTTTCACGATCTACCTCAAGACCAGGGGCAGGACTGAAATCGTTTATACATAATCCGTTTTTTGAATACCCCGTCAATGGGAAGAGGCCGATCTATGATTCAGTCATATACATAATTTTTCTGAATATCTAATTCGGTATAATAACAATTTTGGTGAATTGGGAAGAGGATTTAACAGGCAACACGGGCAATCCATCAGTTTTAAGCTTTTAAAACATCATGTTTTAGAGCTTTCATATCTGAATCTGTTTTGCATGCTTTTAATTCGGATCTTGTTTTACATTTCAGTTTGATTTTATGATTCTGATTCCTGATGATCATTCCGGATAATTCATTTGATTATTCGTCCGGAATGTTTTCATCTGTATGATTTGACCGTCCGGCTTTTCGATCTGTTCCTGAATTATCCGTACATTATGGTCATGATTATCCGTTCAGCAAATCATATATCATGATACTTTTTCCGGACATCTTATGATCTGTTATTTACTCTTATATTTCCTGTTCCCTTTTTATTCTTTGTCTCTCCCGAAAATATGTTCGTTTTTTGTTCTGTATTAAAATTACAGTTATCTGTCTTGTCACGATCAGACAAATAACTGTACGGGATCAGATCATTTGGCCTGGTTTAATCCTGTGATGATCGTTTTATTTCTTACCGACGTATTCAAGACACAGCATCGTAAGATCATCAAACTGCGGAGCTTCCTTTACGAAGTCCTTAACGATCGCATCAACATGCTTGATGATCTCTTTGGGGGATTTTGTCTCAACCATTCTGAGCGTATGTACGAGACGCTCGGTACCGAAAAGCTCATTAGACGCATTGGTAGCTTCCGGAACACCGTCGGTGTATATGAACAGCTTTGATCCAGGTGTCATCTGAAGCTCATAGGACCTGTATTTCACGCCTTCCATGGCACCTATGACAAGTCCGTGCTTATCCTTGACCAGTTCAAAACTTCCGTCAGCATTCTTTAATACAGGATACTCATGACCGGCATTTGCGGCTTCCAGTATGCCCGTCTCAAGATCAAGACATCCGTACCAGACAGTAACGAACATGTCTTCATGATTGTTCGTACAGAGCTGGTTATTGACGAATTTCAGCACTTCAGCGGGTTTGTTTCCCATCATGGCAATGTTCTGGATAAGGATCTTAGATACCATCATGAAGAGTGCCGCAGGAACGCCTTTACCGGAGACATCAGCCATTACGACACCTAAATGCGTGTCATCCAAAAGGAAGAAATCATAGAAATCTCCGCCGACTTCTTTCGCCGGATTCATGGAAGCATAAACATTGAAATCGTCGCGTTCAGGAAACGCCGGAAAGATGTTCGGCAACGTCTCGGCCTGGATCCTGGTGGCCATTGTCAGTTCGGTATCAAGACGTTCCTTCTCTTTCTGCTGGCCTTCATATCTTTCGATCTGGATCCTCGTGATGACAAAATACAGATAAGCGGCAGATACAACCGTTATGAGGATTACAAACTGGATTTCCTTAAATACCAGCTGAGCAACGATCGCAGCGAGAGGACCTGCAAGATAAAGCCAGAGCGCGGAAGCGACCCTCCTGTCAAACTTTTTCCTGTATCTTATGAGCAGGAACATATTCTGTGCCAGCATAAGGATGTGCATGATATTGGAAAAGAAATATCCGCGTCCACGGTGATAAACATTAAGTTCATCGAAATAATAATAGAAATGGGTGAACACGTTCACGATCAAACCTATCGAGTGTGCGGCAAGAAAGATCAGGAAAACATAATTCATGAACTTGGCGGATTTCCCGGGATCGGCAATGAAAATGATCAAAAGCGTCAGCAGGTAGATCATGAATCCGGACACCAGAAACTCGATGAAAGTAACTGCACGTATCACAACCGAATAACCGGCATCAGGGTGACCTTCCATGAGCATACGGATAAGGTGCATGGAAATATAAGTATTGATAAGCGTAAAGAAGATCTGGAAGTATTTTTTGACTTCCTTGCGGATATGCATTCCCGCTCCGACATGCAGGATGCTCAAAGAGCAGACTCCGAGCCCGATGCCGATAAAAACAGTATTAATCAGGTTAGCTAAACTCAGATCTATACTCATATTAAAGCCCACCTTTTATGATCTATATTTTTATAGTAACAAACGAAAAAATATATACGGTAAACAAATCTTAACCTGTTTTTAAATTTAATCAGACAAACATACAGTATTAAAAAGAGCCATCTATGTTATGAGACGGCTCCTTTTAATGATCTTAATAAAGGTTGTTCCTGAAAGATATCAGCTTATCTTATCCAATGCCTGCTTGAGATCTGCGATGATGTCATCAGGATCTTCCATGCCTACGGAGAATCTGATGAGATCGCCGGGGATGCCTGCTTCTGCAAGTTGCTCGTCAGTGAGCTGTCTGTGAGTATGTGACGCGGGATGCAGGAGCAAGGTCTTGCAGTCGGCAACGTGTGTAGCAATAGTAGCGAACTGGAGGGAATCCATGAACTTGATGGAGGCTTCACGTCCTCCCTTCACGCCGAAGCACATAACGCCGCAGGTGCCCTTGGGGCAGTACTTCTTTGCGAGCTCATGCTGTGAATCGCTCTCGAGTCCCGGATACTTTACCCATGCGATACGGTCATCAGATGCGAGGAACTCTGCAACCTTCTGAGCGTTTGCGCAGTGGCGTGCCATACGTACAGGCAGTGACTCAAGACCGAGCTGGATGTAGTAAGCGTTCTGGGGGGACTGGATGGAACCGAAGTCTCTCATAAGCTGGGCTGTAGCTTTTGTGATATAAGCAGCCTTACCGAACTTGGTAGCATATGTAAGACCATGATAAGACTCGTCGGGTGTGCAGAGTCCCGGGAACTTATCAGCGTGTGCCATCCAGTCAAAATTGCCTGAATCGATGATGGCACCGCCTACGGATGAACCGTGGCCGTCAATATACTTGGTTGTTGAATGTGTAACGATATCGCATCCGAATTCGATAGGACGGCAGTTAACCGGTGTGGCGAACGTATTGTCCATAATAAGCGGGATGCCGTTGTTGTGAGCCAGAGCAGCAAACTTCTCGATATCAAGGATATCAACTGTAGGATTTGTGATCGTCTCGCCGAAGACACACTTTGTGTTGGGACGGATGTACTTCTGGAGTTCCTCGAGAGGTAATGTCTGATCTACGAATGTGCACTCGATGCCCATCTTTTTGAATGTAACGCCGAAAAGATTATATGTGCCGCCGTAGATGTTTGCGGAAGCGATGAAGTGATCGCCTGTCTCGCAGATATTAAATACAGCAAAGAAGTTTGCAGCCTGACCGGAGCATGTGAGCATTCCGGCAAAACCGCCTTCCATAGCGCAGAGCTTTGATGCTACAAAGTCATTAGTGGGATTCTGAAGTCTTGTGTAGAAATAACCTGAAGCTTCAAGATCGAAAAGCTTTCCCATATCTTCAGAAGTTGCATACTTCCAGGTAGTGCTCTGATAGATCGGTACCTGACGAGGTTCGCCGTTACCGGGATTGTATCCGCCATGAAGTGCGATTGTTTCAACTGAATTGCCCATTTCCTAGATCCTTCTTTCTTAATTAATCTTCGTCACCTGAAATAGCCAGCGAACTGACCAGAACCGACGGCGTGAAGAACTCTCCCTCGCCGGACGGCAGGTTAATTATATCATTTCCAACGGCAACAATAGCTTTTATTACTTCATAGAAGTTGCCTGCAACAGTAATCTGCTCAACAGGTCTTCCCTTCTTGCCGTTTTCGATAAGATAACCTTCACAAAGCAGCGAAAAATCACCGCTTATGGGATTAACACCCGCATGAAGACCTGACAGATCGGTAAGTATTATGCCCTCGCCTGCTTCCTCAAGCAGATCATCAAAGCTCTTATCCCCTGCCTCTACCACAAGATTCGTAGGCATCTCGGATACAGCACTGCCGTTCCTGAATCCGTTGCCTGTGGAGGTCTTCCCTGCTTTATAAGCAGATTTAAGGTCATATAATGCTGTCGCGAAAACTCCCTTGTCAATTATGGCCTTTGCCGTTGTAAGCACGCCTTCGTCATCGAAAGGAATCTTTGTCAGAGCGTCCTCATACATCGGCTCTTCCTTAACGGTAAATACTGAAGAAGCAATTGTCTCCCCTTCCTTACCGTCAAGCAGAGAAAGACCTCTCTGCATTGTGGTTGCGAGGAAATTGCCGAAGAAGACCATAAAGAACTGCTGGAAAGCCTCACACTTGAGAACGACCTTGTAATTGCCGGCTTTGCAGGATCTTGCGCCCATCTTGCCAATGAGGTTTTCCTTGAATTTTTCAAGGAACTTATCCATATCAAAATCATCGATATCCTTGCCGATCCAGTAATGGCCACCGCTCTTTACGCTTCCGTCATCATCAGTTGCACGGGCGGAAGCAATAAGAGAGATCCCGTCTGAATCGCGGTATGAATGAAGTCCCTTGGAATTGATGATGAGATAAGGTCCCGTACTGCAGTTGATAGTCAGATAATCGACTGCATCAATGCGGGAATCAAGTGCAAGGATTGCCTTTTCGAGTTTAAGACCGAGTTCGGAGAAACTCTTGTAAGTATTTTTCGAATAAGCGTCAGTTACCTGAGAATAATAAAGGTCTTTATTGTTCTCATCACAATAGATAAACTGCGGATCCTCATCGTTCAGGACATCACAGTTTTCCATAGCGGACTTGAGAAGAAAATCTATCGAGGAATCATCGAGAATGTTTGTTGAACAATATCCCATCTGGCCATTCTTTAGACCGCGGAATGACAGTGTGCTGGTAGCGCTGTTCTCATAACTTGACACTTCACCGTTAAGGATATCGATGCTCATGGAACTCTCGGCAGCATAGGATGCTTCACACTCTTCAAAGCCGTAATCCATGCCGGCCTTAACGAGTTTTTCCATGAATTTCTCAGCTGTTTTTATATCCATAAGATCACTCTCCTTTTTCTCTGCCGCCGACAAGTATGGAAGATACTCTGATAGTAGGCTGACCGACTGTAACGGGAACGCCGCCGGATAATGAACCGCACATTCCCGCAGCAAGCTTTAAGTCATTGCCGACCATATCGATATTCTTAAGTATCTCCTGGCCCTTGCCAATAAGTGTAGCGCCTCTTACAGGCTCAGCGATCTTACCGTCTCTTACCATGAATGCTTCGTTTACAGCGAAATTAAAATCTCCTGTCGAAGTGTCGACAGAACCGCCGCCCATCTGGGTGCAGTAAAGACCGTATTCAGTATTTGCGATGATATCCTTGGGATCGGATTCGCCGTTGCAGATATATGTGTTACTCATACGGGATGTAGGAGCATAGGAATAATTCTGACGGCGGGAGCATCCTGTAGGCTTGCTGTTCATACGGCGTGCGCCGAGTTCATCGATAAGATAGTTCTTCAGGATTCCGTTCTCTATAAGGAGCAGATCTGAAGACGTGTTGCCTTCATCGTCTGTAGCGTAAGAACCCCATTCACCGTCGATCACGGCATTGTCACGCGCACTTACGATGGATGAAGCGATCTGCTCGCCAAGCTTATCCGTGAAGTAGGAGTTCTTTATTCCTACTGAAGTAGCCTCAAGAGCGTGACCACAGGCCTCATGGAAGATAACACCGCCGAAGCCGTTGCCTAAGATGACAGGCATCTTGGCGGAAGGCGCATAACCTGCATTTACCATGCGGATGGCAGTGTCACAGCATTCGCGGGTCTTGTCGATCAGAGGATATTCATTGATGAATTCATATCCTCTCATTGTTCCCGGAGCTACTCTTCCGCTCTGTTTCTCGTTGCCTTTTGTTGCGATAGTCTCAACTGAGAGTCTTATCCTCTTTGTCGTGTCTTCAGCGTTTACACCGCGTGTGTTGATGATGCGGGCCGTTCTGGTGCTGTAAGCAAGACCTGATGCAACCTGTGTGATAAGCGGATCGTAATTCAGCGCAAAATCAGATGATTTCCTGAGAAAATCAACTATATCGGTCTTCGGGACTGACATAGGATCTATCTCAACAGTTGCTTTGGAAGTTGAACACAGGGCTTTTAATGCCTCTATACTGCCCTTGTCAGCGCCTTTGATAGCTGCAGCAGCTTCTTTGGCAAGCTTTAAGAGAACTTCTATGTCATTATCGCTTGAATAAACATATACGGAATTTGTCCCGGCAAGAAGTCTTATACCAGTTCCGGAATCAAAGCCTGTGGAAGCCCTTATGACTTTGCCGTTAAGAAGGCTTACTGACTTGGACTCCGTAACCTCCTGGAACACCTCGGCAAAATCCGCCGTAGTGGACATCGCCTGTTCCAGTATCCTCAAACAATCACTATCATTAAACATAAAACTATTCTCTAACTCTTTCCTTTCTCGTGAGAACGATATTGATTTGCGAACGATTCTGCACAAGCTTGCGCTGGCGCAAGCGCGGAAGCCTTAAGAGAGCAAATTAATATCGTTTGATTTTTTTGGATGTATTCTTCTCGAATTCAGTCATCCTGAGAACTGTCTTCTTGATCTTCTTGTAGCTCTCAAGCTTCTCATTGGTATCTGAAACAACAGTCTTTAAGATATCCATGATCTGATCTTCTGAAGGCTCTGTATCAATACCGAGCTTTGCCTTGATCTCATCCAGATCCGGGAAGATCGTAGCAGTTACGATGATATCATCTTTAGCCTTATCCTCAACGCCTGATACGACAGACTCTGCAACATAAGGGCTCAGTGAAAGCAGATATTCGATTTCCTCGGGGAAAACGTTCTTGCCGTTCTTGGCGATAATAACGTTCTTCTTACGGCCGGTAATGATGCAGAAACCCTGTTCGTCAATGTAGCCCAGGTCACCTGTATGATAGTATCCGTCGCTGTCCAGAGAAGCTGCGGTATTCTCGGGATCGTTATAATATCCCAGGAAAATATTGGGTCCCTTTGCGATGAACTCGCCGATGCCGTCTTCGTCAGGATCAAGGATCTTAACGTCAACACCGACAGCGGGGATGCCTGCAGCGGTATTCTTGAAATAAACGTCTCTGTTAAGGGCTAGGATCGGTGAGCACTCAGTAAGACCGTAACCCTGAACGCAGATAAGACCGATGTCCTGGAAGAACTTCAGAATGTCAGGATTGATAGGCGCGCCGCCGGCGATGATGAGTCTGCATCTGCCGCCGAATACATCATGGATCTGCTTGAAGAGTTTCTTTCTCATCTTGGGAGAAAGGTGCAGAGTATTCGCGAGCTTAATACCCTTCTGGAGCTTCTTGGCCTTCTCGGGATCTGCGTTTACACTCTTCATGATCTTCTTGTAGAAGAGCTCGAGCATTACGGGAACCATGAGAACAGCAGTAGGTCTTGCTTCCTGCAGATTCTGCGCGATATAGCGGAGACCTTCGCAGATAGCGACCGTTGTTCCTCTGTAAACCTGACCTAAAAATCCGCATGTGCATTCATAAGTGTGATGCAGCGGAAGAACTGAGAGCCATACATCGTTGATATCGATATAAAGCATCGAAAACATCGACATTAGGTTCTCGCATATATTCCGCTGGCAGAGCATAACAGCCTTGGACTTGGCGGTCGTTCCTGATGTGAACAGAAGTATTGTCATCTCCTCAGGATCGATTGTTGTCTCTGTGTATGTCTTATCGCCGCCTTCGAGCTTGGCTTCGCCAATCTTGAGACAGTCCTGATAGTAAAGGAATCTGTCGTCATCGATCTGGTCCATGCAGATCCAGTATTTCATGGTATCGACCTTGCCGTATACCTGATTGACTATTTCGAGCTTGGACTTGGAGAAAATGAGGATCTCGACTTCAGCTCTCGTGAGCATGTTATAGACGTCATCAACGGGAAGCTCCTTGTCAAGAGGAACTACGCATCCGGCGCCATTTGTTACTGCGAGATAAGATGTATACCACTCATATCTGGTCTCTGCAAAGACTGCGATCCTCGCGCCCTTTTCGACTGTATTCATGAAATATGTACCGAGCGAATCGATGTCGTGATCGTACTTCTCGGTAGAGATCGGCACATAGTCCCCGCCCTTCTTTTCCTTTACTAGGAAGACAGGATTCTGAGGGAAATCCTTTACTCTGTGCTTGATAATGTCTCTGAAGTCATGGATGGTGGTTACGTCATAAAGTTTTGCATAGGGATCTTTAAGCATCAGCAGTATCCTTTCTCAATGGCTAATTCGGCACGTTCCTTGTTCTTGCCGCCTTTGGCGATCTCACCGGCGATAAAATCCGGATTTGCCTTGATGAACGCAGTCATGTAATCGGCTGGTGATTCAAGGAAGTGCATGATCATAGCCTTTTGTGTTGCATTTATAATACCATTCTCTGTTGCCTCGTCGAAAAGCGCTTCGTCGATACCTGTAAGAGCGTGCAGCTCAACACCTGAGTTCTTCAGCACCTCCCTGCCGTTCTGGCATCTGTCGACTACAGCAACAGTATCTGTGATTTCTGATCCAAGACCTCTTATTACGGGGATCCATGCTCTCTCATAAGAGGAAGCTTCCGTGATGAGATCAGCGATATGAAGAGCCTTCTTGCCCTTAAGGTCGATATCCTTTGAATCCACGGAAGGTCCGTCTATCTTCTCGGAATAAACGGATGTCAGATCCTTGAATATTGTGAGATGCGGTTTATTAAGAAGATATGCAGGCATCATGGAGAAGAAATAATCACGTCTCTCACCGCCTGAGATAAAATCAAAATCAAGCTTTGAAGCAGCTTCGGCGAGCTTGTCGGATACCATCTTGAACGTGCCGCCCTTGTTGTAATATGCGAGCATCATGTCAAAGATCTCTTCGGGAGCAGTCAGCTTATTTTCAGCGATTGCTTTCTCTATTCTCTTTAACACTTCACCTGCAGCGGCTTCATTTTCGAGAAGAAAATGAGTGTTGATAAAGAAAGGACCCAGTCTTCCGGATGTATACCAAAAAGGCTGATTCTCGGGCGCAACTCTTATTGCGTTTGTCGCAAATAAAGCTTCAATGATCTTGTTTTCCATTATCTATCTCCTTCCAATACTTACCAGCGCTGTAATGTTCCGGTAAGTTCTTTTAATTCAATATTGTTATCACTGCAGTATTTATCAAGATCTTCAGTGATCTTAACGGGCAGCGCGGGATGAATAAGGCAAGCGGTTCCGATCTCGACAGCCGAAGCTCCGGCGATCATGAACTCGATAACGTCCTTATAATCAGAAATTCCGCCGCATCCGACGATCGGGATGTCAAGCACCTGGCTGCATTCGGCTACCATACGAATGGCAACAGGCTTTACCGCAGGACCGGAATATCCGCCCGTGTTATTGGTAAGGACCGGTCTTCTTGTCCTGATGTCGATCCTCATACCCATAAGAGTATTGATGAGGACAACGGCATCAGCACCGCCTTCCTGGGCAGCCAAAGCTGTAGCTTTAATATCAGTGACATTAGGTGTGAGCTTGATCCACAGCGGAAGATCCGTTAGGTTTCTGAGCTTTGCGGTAATAGCCTTGATGGCTTCAGGATCGCTGCCGATGGTCATGCAGCCGGCCTTTACGTTCGGGCATGACAGATTGATCTCCAGCGCATCGATCTTATCCTTATGGGGATCGAGCGTCGTTACCATATCGATATAATCTTCAAAGCTGTGGCCGGCGACGTTTACAATAACGCCTGCGCCGCTCTGCTTCATGAAGTCAAGATCATTTTCGATAAAGTAATGAACGCCGGGATTCTGAAGACCGACGGAATTTAGCATACCTGAATCACATTCGGCAACACGCACACCGGGATTACCGGCTCTGGGCTTTATCGTCAGTCCTTTTGATGATATTCCGCCAAGGATAGAAAGGTCATAATACTCGGCAAGCTCCCTGCCGAAATTGCATGTGCCTGACGCGAGAATAAGGGGGCTCTTAAGGCTTACATTACCGACATTAACATTTAACGGGCTGCTCACCATACCACCTCCTTGCCGTCGAAAACAGGACCGTCCTTACAACATCTTACATTTTTATATCCGTCCGGACCGTCATCTTTGACCTTAACGGTGCAGCAAAGACAAATTCCCGCTCCGCAGGCCATTCTCTGTTCCATGGATACAAGGCACTTAAGTTCTTTTCCGGAAGCCCAGGCGTTAACAGCCTTCATCATGGGAATCGGACCGACACAGCAGACAATTGTCTTAGAAGGATCTGTAATGTCTATAGTATCAAGACCAGCAATAACAGTTCCTTTAATTCCGCAGTCTCCGCAGTCCGTCGTGAGAATGTATGACGGTTTATTGAGGATCACCTGTGAAGCATTCCGGAAACCTTCACATACGGTTACATTCTTACCTGCTGCGGTAAGAGTCTCATAAGCGAAATTGATCGGGAACACGCCTGTTCCGCCTCCTGTGAGGATTACATTATCATAATCCTCAAAGTCAAAGCCGTTGCCTAAAGGGCCAAGGCAATCAACCTCCGTTCCGATCCCGAAAAGTGAGATCTCGGAGGTGCCTTTGCCTACAACTTTGACTCCGATATAAAAGATTCCTTTTTCTTTATCAGTGCTTGCTATACCAAATGGTCTCTTCAGGAAAACCGTTCCCGCGGATATATTAACGAACTGTCCGGGAACAGCGGTGTTTGCTATATCAGGACACTCAAAGCCCAAATAGCAGGTGTCGCTGTTAAGAAATTCCTTCGAGACTAACTTAATTCTATATTCTTTCTTGAGATCCATTACTTATACGTACTTACGGTTCCTTAATGCTGCGTTAAGCTTTTCCTTCATGTCTTCCGCTTCGAATCTTGCAGCCTTGCCGAAATCCTCAGGCTTGAAGAAATCCGACTTTGTCTGCCAGGAGGTCATGATGCTTCTTGAGGCATTTACGATTCCGCCCTTTCCGTAAGCTGTAAAGCTTGCGACTGCGTCATCAGCACCTGCGCCCTGTGCGCCATAGCCCGGAATGAGCATGAACGCATAAGGCATGATCTTACGAAGGCCGACAGCCTGTTCAGGATATGTGGCTCCGATTACGGCACCTACAGATGAGAAACCTTCTTCACCGATAAGGTCCTCACCCCACTCGGCAACCTTGCCTGCAACAGCTTCATAAAGCTTGCCGCCATCAGCAAGTTCAAGATCCTGGAAGTCTCCTGCTGAAGGATTTGATGTCTTAACGAGACAGAAGATTCCCTTGCCGTCTCTCTTAGCGACATCGATGAAGGGCTTAACGCCGTCGATTCCGAGATAGCAGTTGACTGTGCAGGCATCAAGTCCGCTCATGTCCATAGTCTCATTTAAAAGAATATCTGTCTTGCCGATTATTGCCTCAGCATATGCTGTTGCAGTGGAACCGATGTCATTACGCTTGCAGTCACCGATTACGAGCATACCCTTTTTCTGGGCATATCTTGCTGTAAGAAGCATGGTCTTAATTGCATCACAACCGTACATCTCATAGTAAGCATACTGAAGTTTGATCGCAGGAACGATGTCATATGTATGATCTATGATCTCTTTGTTGAAAAGCCAGATAGCTTTAGCTGTAGCTTTTGTGGGTTCCTCAGGGAATAATGACTCTGCATAATCCTTAATATGCTGAGGGATGTAATCCAGCTTGGTATCGAGTCCGACAACAGTAGGATTCTCGAGTTCATCGATCTTTCTTACCAGGCAATCAGCAAAGTTTCTCATAAGTGACTTTTCCTCCCATTACAGTAAGTATTGTTTCACCGTAAAGCTTCCAGCCATCGTACGGTGTGTTCCTTGATTTTGAAAGCATCTTATCTTTCTCGAAAACAAACTCATTATCAAGATCAAAGACCGCAAGATCAGCGTCATCTCCTATGTTCATTCCGCCTCTTCCGAGCTTTAGGATTGCGGAAGGACCGTAGCACATAAGGTCGATAAGCCTTTCAATCGTGATCTCACCTGTTTTCACAAGATAAGTGTACCCCAAAGCGAAGGCAGTCTCAAACCCTAATATACCATTCAAAGCGACAGAAAACTCACAAACTTTCTCGTCAGCATGATGAGGAGCGTTATCAGTGGCTATCGCATCTATCGTTCCGTCCTTGATTCCTTCGATGATCGCCTCCACATGATCCTTTGTCCTGAGCGGCGGATGCATCTTGAAATTAGTGTCATATGTCTCACACATATCGTCAGTTAATGTGAAGTAATGCGGGCATGTCTCACAAGTAACCTTTACTCCCCTTGCCTTTGCGTCCCTTATCATCCGGACTCCGCCCTTTGTGCTTACATGGCAGATGTGGACAGGGATATTCAGATATTCGGAGAGTATTATGTCTCTTGCGATCATGATATCCTCAGCTGCCGTCGGTATACCTCTGATACCGATTGTTGTTGATACAACGCCCTCATTCATGGCGCCTTCCGAAAGGCTCTTGTCCTCGCAGTGATTAAGGACAGGCAGATCGAAGTCTGAAGCATATTCAAGTACTTTTCTCATTATTCCGGCATTCTTGATCGGATGGCCGTCATCAGATACGGCTACGATTCCTGCTTCCTTCATAAGACCCATTTCAGAGATAAGCTCTCCGTCGATACCTTTTGTGGCTGCGCCTATAGGATATACCCTGCAGTTGTCTGCTTCCCTTGCTTTCTTCATAATTCCGCTGATAACAGCAGCGTTGTCAGCTACGGGATTTGTGTTGGGCATCGGGCAGATAGATGTGTAGCCGCCCTTTGCAGCCGAAGCAGTACCTGTCTTAATGGTCTCCTTATACTCACCGCCCGGTTCTCTTAAGTGGCAGTGCATATCAACAAGTCCCGGTGTTACCGTTGCATTGTTCAGATCAATGACTCTGTCGGCTTCACTCTCGGCGAATTCAGCCGCGAACCTGCCGTCAGCAATATAAATCGTTTTTGTTGTGTCTTCGTTATATATTTTCGCGTTCTTTAAGATAAGTTTCACAGCTGGTTCCTCCTTGCCATGAGCAGGTACAGAACAGCCATTCTGACCGCTACACCGTTTGTTACCTGTTCATTTATTACCGACTGGTCGCAGTCGTAGACCGCCGTCGGCAGCTCTACACCGTGGTTGCACGGACCGGGGTGCATCAGGAAAGCGTCCGGTTTTGCGAGAGCGAGCATCTCGGGAGTGATCGCATAGAATTTAGCGTATTCCGCTATCGACGGGAAAAGCGACTTCTGCTGACGTTCGAGCTGGACTCTGAGTCCCATTACCGCGTCAGCATCTTTGACGCAGTCTGCAACGCTGTCGGCGATCCTTACGCCCATATTCTCGATTCCTACCGGCATCATGGTCTTAGGTCCGTAGACGCTTACGTTTGCGCCGAGCTTCTTAAGTCCGATCGCGTTTGACCTTACTACTCTTGAGTGATAGATATCGCCGCAGATCGCGATGTTCTTACCTTCGAAAGTATCGAATCTCTCATACATCGTGAGCATATCGAGCAGTGCCTGCGTCGGATGCTCATTCATGCCGTCACCGGCGTTTACCACAGAAGCCTTAAGATAAGGCGCAATAAAATGAGGCGCGCCGGACTGGTTGTGCCTCATGATTATGATGTCAGTACCCATCATGTCTATCGTTCTTGCTGTATCAAGGAGTGATTCACCCTTATTGACCGAGCTTCCCGAAGTCGAAATATTGGCTGAAGCCGAACCCATGTATTTCGAAGCAAGCTCAAAAGAAAGCCTTGTTCTTGTGGAATTCTCGTAGAAAAGCGTTACAACAGACTTACCCTGAAGGTGTGATGTTTTCTTGTTTGCAGAAGCGATTACCATCTTCATGGTCTTGGCAGTATCAAGGATCTCCATGATCTCTTCAGCTGTAAGCTGTTTCATGCCCAGGAGATCTTTACTCTTTAGTCCCATTACTTGTCTTCCTCCTCTTTAAGCAGTATTACGCGGTCCTGGCCGTCAACCTCTTTTACTTCAACGTCAATATGCTCGGTGATCGCAGTCGGAACATTCTTCCCTACATAATCAGCTCTGAAAGGAAGCTGTCTGTGTCCTCTGTCTATAAGAATCGCAAGCTGGATATTTGCGGGTCTTCCCATATCGAAGATACTCTCGATCGCAGCCCTCGTTGTCCTTCCTGTAAAGAGAACATCATCAACAAGGATTATCTTCTTGCCGTTGACATCGAAAGGTATATCCGTACCGTTTACGACAGGGTGTGCAGAGAGCATGGCAAGATCGTCTCTGTAGAATGTGATGTCGAGGATACCCATCGGCACCTTGATGCCTTCGATCTCCTCAAGAAGGGCTCTGAGCCTCATAGCAAGGGGCACTCCCCTTTTCTGGATTCCGATGATAGCCACATTCTCAAGTCCGTCATTGCGCTCGATAATCTCATGGGAGATCCTGATAAGCGCTCTTGACATCGCAGCTTCATCCATCAGTTCATGACCGGGAATTAAGACCATAAAAAAACTCCTTCCGCTAGGTATATGTGGCTATGCGCCACCCGTCCGGCAGAAAGGAATCCGTAAATACAAGTAATATTAACAGCCACTTACGGCCTCGCCGGACCGTTTAAAGTTTTGCTGTAAGAATTCTATATTTAACGGGGATGAAAAGCAAGGCGGAAACAATAAAAATTTACGGCCAGATTTGCGGGTGCACCCGCATGTTTGCCCGTAAATTGTTTTCAATATGACCGTTGTACTTATAAAACCTCTATCTTCTTCAGGAAGTTCTCAATATACCCGGTATACTTCTCAAGTCCCGCGACATATCTGCACCTTGCGTGGCCGGCGCCTTCCACCATAATGAGCTCGGTGTATGCACCGTTCGCAGAAGCTGCGGCATTGAGCAGTTCGCTGTGATATGGCTTTACGAGCCTGTCGCCGTCGCCGTGGATAAACAGTATCGGATAAGTATTGTTTTCAAGACATTTAAGTGCGCAAGTATCCTTCATATCGACATGATAAAGGATCTTGCCGGCCAGATTGATGATAACGGCGAGGAAGGCCAGATGAAGATTTCCGTAGCCGTCATGCACGACGTCGTAGCAGCTTATAAAACCGCAGTCGGCAACGATAAAGTCGATCTCAGGCTTATACTTCGTAACGGAAAGTGCTGCCGAACTGCCCATGGATTCACCATGGAGGCCGAGAATTCGCAGATCAGTATATCTGGCTCTGGTATCTTCGATAACACACTTGAGATCTTCGGATTCGATATTTCCCAAAGTGCAGATATCGGGAGCATTAGCGCCGTGGGACCGCGCGTCATAGATAACGCAGGAAAAGCCGAGCCTGATATATGAATTCAGATATTTAACCGACCCGTAACGGTTTGAAGTGTGGCCGTGACATAGAATCACATATCTTCCGGTGCCGCGGACGGAAGCATTATCAACTAACAACGCATGAAGGATATAGCCGTCTTTGCCTTTGATCTCATACTCAATTTTCGAATACGAATCGAAATCAAGCCACAGGCCTTTATTCTTATTCCATTGGATCTCCTGCTCATAGCTTAAAGTATTAGGCTTAAGCGAACGCTTGATATTACGCCAAGAAAATACAGCGACACTTATCATCAGGAAAACTATTACAGATACAATTACTATTATCCAGGTCATAAGCTCACCATCACAAATAGTAAGTCAGCATGTTGCCTTTGCCCTTAATGTCCAGACTGACCTTTTCCTTATACTCGAAAAAATCTTTTGTCTGCTCATAAGTAACATCGGAAACATGTATCTTCATAGCTGTGCCGGAGCTTTCCATCCTGCTCGCGACATTTACGGTATCGCCCCAGATGTCATAGATGAACTTCGTCTTGCCGATTACGCCTGCAACGAGTTCGCCAGAATTGATGCCGATACGGATACGGAACTTAATATCTGAAGTCTTATTGAATTCTTCGATATCGCTCAAAAGGCCCTGCGCGAAACGGATCATCTTCTCCGCGCCGTCGTTATCGGCATTTTCAGTAAGACCGGTCGCTGCCATATAAGCGTCACCGATCGTCTTGATCTTCTCGATACCTTCATTTTTCGCACGGTCATCGAAAAGCGTCATCATCCTGTTAAGCATTTTTACAGTATTCTCGGCGCTCATTGAATCGCTTATCTTGGTAAAATCAACGATATCAGTGAAAAGGACCGTAGCGTTCGGGTAGCGGTCGGAAATGGTCTTGTCAGGGTGTTCCGTGAGTTCTTTCGCGATAGGTTCAGGCAGGATATTCAGCAGGAGATGCTCTACCTTCTCATTTGCAACTTTCAATTCTGAAGTCCTTAAGGCGACAGTCTCTTCAAGTTCTTTCTGGTATTTGGCCATCATCTCGATCTCCAGGCGGTGCGCCCTTTCGAGCTTCTTATTCGTATCAAGGATAGTGAAAATATAAAGGATGATATCGAAGCCTGCCGTCGATAGTACCGACGCTGCGATCCCGGAAGTCACAAACTGGAGAACAGACATCAGGACCGGAATGATGATGAATAGAATTATGAGGATCCTGATGGACCTCGTAAGTTTCTTGTAGTATTTGAAAACATAATAAAGATCGATCAGCATCGGCGGGACACAGAAGATATAATGCATGAAGAACAGCCTGCCGTGCGTATAGACATTATTGGCATCCCAGTAGTAATAAAGACCGGTAATCATTCCTATGAACAGCGAGATCACGCCAACGGCGACGATAAAATCACCGATAAAGATACCCTTCGGGATCTTCTTAAGACCTGCCTCATTGGTAAAGAGATCCTTAAGATAAAGGTTAAGACAGAGTATCAGTGCCAGCGCGAAAAGATAATCCAGGAATTTAGCGACGCGGACCATCTGCCAGCCGCCCGGATCAGCAACATCTTTATAGAGGTAATAATATCTGCTTGCGGCAAGATACAGCGCCGCATATACCTCGAGCAGGATTATTGCGTTACGTCTTCTCGGGGAAAGACTTCTGGTAAACATCGTAAGGAAAGCGATGATAAGGCATATGCCCTGGAAAAAGAGCATAAAATCAGTCTGATACTCTCTAAGAAAGCCGATCATAAATCTCCCGATAAATTGTTTTCCGATTTGATTATACATTAAATTTTCCTGATATAAATTTCCGTTCACCCACATTATTGGTACAATCTGTATCAGGAAAACAAAATGGATAGATTATTAGGAGTAAATATTTAATGCGTAAGATTACTTCACTTCTGCTGTGTTTGGCAATGACAATCGGTCTTTCGGCTTGTTTCACACCTACTGACAAACCCGGCATGACCACATATTCAGAGACAACGGCTGCTTCAACGGCTTCAGAGACTACGAAAAAGTCAGAGACCTCTAAATACATAGATATAGTTATCATGTCCACCACCGACATGCACGGCAAATGCTGGGAAACAGACATCCTTACTGACAACGCCCAGCCTCATAATATGCTTCGAGTCTCTACTGCAGTCAAAGAAACCAGAGACGAATACGGCTCAAATAACGTTATCCTCATTGATAACGGTGATCTTTTCCAGGGAACGCCCGTTTCACAGACACAGCTTATACAGTATGGTTCGGGAGAATCCAAAGATATTCCTGTCATGGCTCTGTGTCTTAAAGAGATCGGCTATGACGTTTTCTCGCCGGGAAATCATGAATTCAATTATCCCTGGGAGACGATGGAAAAAGTCTATCAGTGGTTTGATTCCCAAGGTGTGAATGTTATTTCCGGAAATATCTGCTACGACGGAAGTGATAAATCACATAATGCAGGAGATAATGTTTTCGAGCCATACACGGTAAAGACGGTCAAGGTCAACGGTAACGATCACAAGATCGGGATACTCGGACTTGAGAACTGCGATATCGGAAGATGGGATCTTCCCGTTAACTATCCGGGATTGATTTTCGTACATCCCGATAACAAAGATTATTCAATGGCAAAAGAAGCTGAGAAGTATATCTCCCAGATGAAGGATGACGGCTGCGAATTCATTATCGTAAGCTATCACGGCGGATTAGGCAGCTCCTCTTCACCGCTGTCATTCGGAGATAATACACAGCATCAGGGAAAACGCATCATTGAAGAAAATAAAGATATCGGACTGCTTATCACCGGACACGACCATTCTGACGATTATTCAAATACATTTGTCAAAGATGCTGCCGGAAAAGACGTTCTTGTGGTAAACGGCGGAGGCGAGGAAGTTACAAAGAGCGTTTTCCGTTTTACCGAAGACAACAGTGGAAAACTTCAATATGAATTCCTGTCGTCCGAGAACCTGATCCTAGATGATTTTAAGGCTGATGGCTCCCTTAAGGACAAAGTCGCTCCATATGCCGAAAATGCCGAAAAAGAAGTCAGCAAACCCGTTGGCAAGGCTTCCGGCAATTGGGATGGCAGCACCTGCTTCATGACCGAGTGCACGGATACGATCAATCTCATATGCGCAGCTGAGATCGAAGTGCTTACTTCAAGACTTAACAGCAAATACAAAAAGCCGGCTGACGCGCGTGCGGATATCGATCATCTTGATGTGGATCTTGTTATTACCACGGACGTTGTTGCCAAAGGATATACGGTAAAACCGGGAGACATCACATATAAAGATCTGTATAAGATGTATAAATTTTCTAATACGCTGTTCGTTATCCCCATGTCCGGCAAAGATATTAAGGCTGTTATGGAGGAAAATGCCACTGAAAGGCTTTCCTGTGAGATTACAGACGGAAAGACCACATTCCGGACGGTCGGTGACAGCTATACAAACCTTATTTTCGGAGGGCTCAACTTCGAATACGATCTGTCAAAGCGCGACGGCAGCCGCGTATCCGTCGGCAAATTCTCGAACGGCCGGTATTTCAAGGATGACGGCATCTATCTGGTAGCTGTAAATAACTACATTCTCGGCAATGAGAACTGCGGTCTGCGTAATTTCTCCGTTGAAGATGCTATATGGAGTCAGCTCGATGACACCAACGGCGAGACTATCCACGACGTTTTGGCAGAATACATTTCTTCGAAAACTGCTGCTTCAGGTTCGGTCACGCCCAATCTCTTCACCTGGCACTGGAGTATCACATATTCAGGCTCAACTACTGCACCCGACACCAAGAATGTTCTCGCGATTTACGATAAAGATCCCCAGGACGGAAAGAAATATATCCTCTACCATGAGTCTTCCGGAAACACTCTCACATCTGACATAACCGGGACCGGCCTGTCAGACACTTCAATTCCCTGTACCGGCGATTATCTGACCGGAGATCTTCCTGCAGGCGCACTCGAATTCACGCTCTTCTACGATGAGAATTTCAATTTCACGCTGCGTGATCAGTACGGCAATTTCCTGGTCTCCTCCCCTACAGGCGGCGTCTACCTGACCAACCAGCCTGTCGAGGACAGATACCAGTTCTGGCGCATGGAGAAAGCGTCAGGCGGCTGGAATCTGCTCAACATCGGCGGCACCGGAAATCAATATCTCATGTATTCTTCAGGTTTCTACACGGGCGCTCTTTCAAGTACTAATGCATTTGTATTCAACTTCTATGAGGTAGGGTGATTTACCTTCTCTTATACGTCTTGCTGTAAGCAACCGTCATGGCAACGACGCAGAACAGAGCAATAGCACAGACATAGACTACTGAATTTGCACCGGAAAAGCTTTTTCCGAACGCATCAGCATTGAAGCTGAATACATCTTTTATCGCCGTTACGAACGCTCCGTTATCGAGGCCGCCTATCGAAGAATCGATGCTGTCAACGATGCCTCTCAGCAGCACATTTCTGATAAGCGATGTGATATGGCTTGCGGGAAAAAGATTGCAGAATCCCCTTACGCCGTTCGAGAACTGTGAGAGCGGTATATATGCGCCGATCACGAATCCTGCTGCCGCAGTAAGGATCCCGAAAAATGCCGTGCAGGTCGAAGTCGACTTAAAGAAAAGCAATATAAGCATAAACAGTGCCGTTGACGATAAAGAACCCAGGAGCATCAGTCCGTAAGCGGCGAAAACAGAATCTATTCCGAGATGAACATCTCCCATTATTGACAGGACGATCAGACCGATCGTTAATATGATTGATGTCATTATAAATGAACATATCGTTGACGATGTGAAGTAAGAAAGAATTATCTTCCATCTCTTAAGCGGAGTTGCGCAGATGTCGCTGTCTACGCCGTTTTCCCTGTCCTTAACGATCGTCTGGAGACATGTATAAGGGACAGTGATCATGGCGGAACCGAGTATGCCGGTCAGCAGTATGCCGTTAACGAACATATCGATATCTTTTGCAGGAATAAGGTTCTCAAGGCCGTTCAGAGTGCCGTTCATCGCATCAACAAAGGTGCCTTTCAGGAATAGCAGATAAAGCACGAATACAATGATCGAGGTCATAAGCGAAAATACTATCGCCAGTCTGTCTTTGAAATATATGAGAAGGTTTCTTCTTGTAAAACCCATAAAGTCTTTCATGATGCAAGCTCCTTTCCAGTGAGATTCAGGAATACGTCGTCCATCGTTCCCTTGATATACTCGTAATCTTTAATCTCTTCCCTGTGCATATAGATAAATTCAGTCAGGTTCTCGTCAGTCTCAATGTTGTAGTGGTCAGCATCGTAAACAAAGCTGGTGCTGATTTTGCTTATAAGTGACTCGGAACGTTCGCTTTTCGACGTGTACCAGACCAAACGCGAATGGGCGTAGCGGTTTTTAAGTTCGGCAGGTGTGCCGCTCGTAACGATCTTTCCCTTATCAAGGATCACCACGTGGTCAGCGTCTCTGGTCTCTTCCATATAATGAGTCGTAAGGAATATCGTCATACCATGTTCTTTGCGGAGATAGGTAATGTAGTCCCACACGAGTTTTCTGGACTTCGGATCGAGACCGGTCGTAGGCTCATCCAGGAATAGTATTTTCGGATCGTTTATGAGCGCCCTCATGATATCGACGCGTCTTCTCTGACCGCCCGAAAGTTTCTCGTATTTGCGGTCCCAAATATCCTTCATCTCAAATCTCTCAGTGAAAGGCTCAAGTCTCTTTTCGACCTGCTTTCTGGTTAATCCATAGTAGGAACCTCTGGTCAGCAGATTGTCCTTTACGCTCAATTTCTTATCGAGAACCGAATTCTGGAAAACGATCCCATTTACTTTGCGGATCTCATCATCCTCTTTTCCAAGCTCATGACCGCAGATAAAAGCCTGTCCTGCAGTCTTCTCGAGAATCGTCGTCAGCATATTTATCGTAGTTGACTTCCCCGCTCCGTTCTCACCCAGGAACGCGAACATCTCGCCCTCTTCCACATCAAAGGAGATCCCGTCAACCGCGGTATGCTCCCTGTACTTTTTCGTAAGATCTTTAACTTCAATGATTTTCATGTTCATTCCTCCTTGCAAGGTCACAATAACCCACAAGGAGGCGCGGCGGAATAGCTGCTCTACCAAGTTGCGGAAAAGCGTTACCAAGTTGCGGAAATTAAGTTAACCGGAAAACTAAGATCTTCAGTCTTCGTCCCTGATGTCGTTCAAAGCCTTATTGATCTTCTTGTCGTCCCTTTTGTGGAACCACAAGCTCACGACCCAAACGAAAACGTAAACGAGGAAATAAATAACGGACACAACAACAAAGCCGTCCAGATGCGAATACCACTTAAATAACCATCCAAAGAGGACGACAATGACATAAAGGCCAATACAATGAAGGATTTGCCATAAAATAAACTTCTTTTTCGGGATATCAAGGTCAGTCAGCCATATAACTGTCGGCAAAGAACACACGGCGCCTGTAAGGACGATTGATAAAAGCTGTAACCACGAAAGATTAAATGATGACAGTTCATCACCCATAAAAATGCTGTAAAAAACACCTTCACAGATGATCCCGACGAGGATCGCAAACGAGATCATCATTGTCTGTTCCAGCCAGATCTTCAGTTTATTCATCCTATTCCGAGCCTCCTTTTAACATCCTTCACATATCCCCTGGAAATTACCACCACTTCATCATTCAGGAGAGTCGCATCTATCCTGCCGCTCATCTGTGACTTAACGTTACGCACCTTCTGAAGATTTATGATCATGGATTTCGAGCATCTCATAAAATAGCCGCCGAGCATGACTTCAAGCTCATAAAGCCTGTATTTACAGTCATAACACCCCTGCTTCGTATACACGAACGTCTTCTTATCAACGGATTCAATATAATAAACGGCAGACGCCTTGATGATATAAGTCTTACCGTCCTTGCTGACGGCAAAGCCCTTCGAATCGCCTTCAAGCAGTTCGACAGCGCCCCTGATCTCATCAGTGATCTCGACCGCCTTTATGACGGCCTGTTCTTCGTCTTTGCTGCTGACTTTCTCAAGATGGACCTGCATTAAGCCTCCAAATCCGGTATTCCGATACAATGCTGATTATATATGAGAAAACGTTTTCGAAAAACTGTTAAACATTCTGATTATCGACCTATTTATCGAAAAATAAAGATTTACGTCGTTTGTTATAGAAATTGAAATCATCGCAAAATATGGATTTTAGAGATTTAAGACTACATTTTTGCGATTTTGTCATCGTAAAAACGTATTTTACAAGATTTAGGACTAGTCATTATCACAAGAGAGTCATCGCTTTTTGGGAAAAACACAAATTTAAGATGAATAAAAAAAGACAGCTGGAACCTGCAGTCTTCGCCGTCAAGAGACAGCTTCGCCTCGCCTCCGGCGCTCTTGACTGCTTGACTTTGCAGGTGCTGAATTGTGTCTAAGAAGTCGGTTCCCGACCTCACATCTAAAGATGCCGGTCTTAACAATAACGCGGTGCTCCGAAGATAAAAATACCATCTGTAACTAGTTGAGCGAAGCGATTGTCCGTAGTTACAGATGGTATTTTTTCTGATTGGTGGGGCTGGTGGGACTTGAACCCACACGATTTATGGTCGGCAGATTTTGAGTCTGCTGCGTCTGCCATTCCGCCACAACCCCGTGTGCGCTGATAATTATATTAAAGCCGTATTTTTTTGTCAATTTGACGTGGACTCATTACGCCCTACGCATCGCATTTCCAAAAGATTTCTTATTTTCTCGAAAACAGGAAACGGTTTATGTAATTCTGCTCTATTTTGCAACTTTCGTTACCAGAATCAGTGATTATAGGAAATATCCTGGAAATCGCAAAGTGCGGCGACAAAATACAACAATATCACGCAGCCTCTTCCACAGGCGGCGAGTTGCTGTCGAGATAATCACCGTAAACTTCTTCAAACCACTTTTTCGATAAGCCCGAAGCATTAAGGAAACCGGAAATGTGCTCCCTGTATTCCTCTTCGCCTGCTACCTGCCTTGATCTTGCGTGACCGGCGCCGGGAACGAGCCAAAGCTCGCAATATGCGTATTGTTTGGCTTCGTCATACATATCAAGGCTGTTTTGAACATCTATCCAGTCGTCAGCTTCTCCGTGGATAAACAGTATCGGTACACCCTTGCCTTTC
>CACYRM010000011.1 GCA_902776845.1 Oscillospiraceae bacterium | reverse complement strand
AAGGAAAAGACTCCGAGCGCGCTTGCCTCCAAGTTCATCGATCACGTAAGGACAAAATACACCGGATGATATTTATGACACGGAATCTTTGGTGAACTGCTTTTCCGGCCATATATAATCGAAAAACAAATACCAAACGGGGCGTCTCATTTAATTCTTGAGACACCCCGTTTTAGCGAAGAAGTTAAATTATTATTTTATAAATTCTTTATCAGAATTCAGGTGCAACTTCGAAGCGCTCAACGAGCTTTTCCATCTGTGCAGGTGTTGCGTTCTCTGCGAAAACTCCGAAGTATGCGGAATCACCTGCTGTGCGGATCCAGTTCATCTGACCGTCTGCCTGATACATAATGCCGCCGGCGATCTCCTTGCTGTTTGCATCAGCCTTTGCTTCTGCGAGGTAATCCTCATATACTTCCTGACCGAGAGTGATACCGATTGCAACTGCATCGACGCCTTCCTTGTTCTCCTGATCGTAGAGGTAAACAGCGCCTCTTGCGAAGTCACAGGAATAACCGTCTGTGAGATCTACTGTTGCTGTTACGGTGTTGCCTTCCTGGCTGAGGTAAGCTGAAGCTGTCTGCTTTACTGACTTCTTTGCGCATCCTGCGAAGCATGCTGCTGCGATTGCTGCTGTTACGATTGCTGTGATTACTGCTGTTGCGATTGTTCTTTTCATTCTCTTGCCCTCCTTGAATTGGCGATGTTGTTTTTGTTTGATGGCTTCAGTATGTCACGTGGAAAGAGGCCGGCCAATCAGTAATGTCAGGCTGTTTTGATGCTTAAACAACACTTCCTGAAAGCAGTGTTGCTTATCTCAAAAACATTTTTCGAAAATCAGGAAAAATACGCAGACAAATACGGATTTACTATTGTATCAGACGTTCCATTTCCTTTAAGGTCAGTCCCCTGACGAGAATGGAATCCTTATCGCTGTCCAGGATATAGCGGTCAAGCTTTGACAGGATCTCAAAGTAATCGCTGTCACCGAAGACATCATCATTTGTCAGACTAACTAAGACTATTCTCCATTTGGAAATGGTATTGCCTTGAAAAAGAAATTGATCCTTCGGTTCTTTCGGCAGGACAGTTCTGGTAGCTTCAGTCAAGGCAAGCACGCCGAAAGGAACTTTCTCTGAATTATTGTAAAACCTGGGATCAGTTACTTATTATCCCGCGGCACTCTTTTTCCTCAGAATTGCTGAGACCGAAAAAAACTTTTCCCAGCGCCGCATTCTGCTTTCGCCTGTTTCTGTTTATGCTGATATGAATGATCTTGGCTATGGTGATCCCTATTACTTCACATACCGCAAAGATAGCCAGTGTTACCGGAAGATCGGTTTTATATGTCAGACCCGAAGATATGATCATATGTATTATCCATGTAAGCGGTGCCGGAATGATCAGAAACGGAATGAGCACTTTACTGAAAGGACACTCCTGAACTTTTGCATCCACCACATATCCTTTGTATTTTGAGTCTTTTGTGCGGAGACGTTCTGAGATATACCGGATAGAGCTTAAGACTCTCCTTGATAAACTACTCATAAACGACGATTATGATATCGATACTTTCGCGGATGGCAGGATCCTGATCGAGTCCTTTTCATCGTCTCCGTACGACCTTGTATTCCTCGATATCGAGATGCCTTCAATAGACGGCATTACACTTGCAAAAAAGATCAGAACCGCATCTGAAAACGTCTTTATCGTTTTTCTTACCGGACACATTGAATACGCGCTTGAAGGCTATGAGGTAAATGCGCTGAGATACCTGACCAAGCCTGTTGACATCAACAAGCTCAGAGAAGTCTTAAAATACGTGCAGGAAAAGCGCGGAAACAGCCGTCAGCTGATCATAAAGGAAGACGGCGCGGAGATCCTCATCGATACCGATGATGTTGTGTATATGGAATCAATGGATCAGAATGTAAGGATCGTGACTTCCAAAGGAGAACACGTCATCAGACACAACATAGGTGACTTCGAGGAGAAGCTTAAGAATGACGGTTTCTTCCGCATTCACAGAGGCTATCTGATATCGCTTTCGAAGGTAAAGAAACTTGTAAAAAACGATGTCATCATGGAAGGAGATATCTCTCTTCCCGTTAGCCGGAGCAATCAGAAGGCTCTTAAAGAGGCTTTATATACTTTTGTGGAAGGATCGGCTTTCTGACATGACTGAGACCACGACTTTCATCATCGATATAATCATGTCGGTATTGAGCAATCTCCAGTTCATAATCCTGCTTTTGCTGATAGTTATAATTGCTGCCTGCTTCCTCGGAAGATATGTTGTACTTACTAAAAAGCTCGCCATCTCCTCACTCGGAATACTTGTTCTTTCAATAATCGGGGCAGTGATCATGAATCTCTTTTTTGATGAGGATGACACAAATGACATATATATATTATGGAATTCCATTCTCAATATCATTATGTACGCATACTCATTTGTATTCTATCTGTTCGCATTCAAAGAAAAGAGATTCTTAAGAGCCGTTGAAGCAACGGTATGTTTTTATCTTCTCACACTGTATATCAGTTCCTTCTCACAACTGACAGTTGTATATTTCTCCGGAGGAACGTTCGAGGTTTTTTCTGAGATTTTTATCGATGGCTTCGGTACGGGGCCTTTATGGTTCGCAATATGCGCCGTAGGCTTCCTGATAACCTCCGCCCTTTTCGCGGTTGCTTATTTCGGTTTCTACAGACCGAAGAAATACTATATTATCGGAATCCCTTACAGGATCTTATTCGTAGTCTGGGTGGCGATGTTCGTTATACTTCCGTTTGTTCCGGCCATTCTTCCGCCTGAAGATATTACGCTGGAGCATAGGTATCAGCTGATGAGCCTGATGTTTGCAATAGGAATCGTCGTTTTAGGACTGGCTGCTCCGGTCATGGTTGTTGTTTCCGCCGCAGACAGGGCACTGCGCGAAAAGAACAAATCACAGGAGACATATCTTTCTGCAGAGCTTGAATACATTGGGCGGTACAAAAGAAAACAGACCGAGACACAACAGTTCAGACATGATATAAAGAACAACCTTGCCCTTACGCAGATGATGCTCGAGGAAGGCCATTTCGACGAGGCAAAAGAACATGTCAGTGATATGCTCGGAAATGTCAGTTCCCTTTCGCCCAAATATGTGACCGGCGATGAGATGCTCGATCTGATCATCTCCATGAAAGCAGACAGAATGGATGAAGCAAACATCCGTTTCACCCTGGACGGCGTGGCTGACGGCGGCCTGAACATCAAACCTATGGATATGTGCAGCATATTCGCCAACGCTTTGGACAATGCGGCGGAAGCGGCATCGAAGTGTCCGGATCCATATGTATCATTCAGCATCAGGAGAACCGATAAGTTCTTTGTAATCAAGATAACTAATTCAGCATCAGGAAAGGTCGATGCCGGCAAGCTGTTAAGTGCTTCAGGTTATACATCCAAGACCGATAAGGAGCATCACGGCTTCGGTCTGATGAACGTAAGACGCGCGGTTGAAAACTGCGACGGCATAATAAAGGCCGAATCTGAAGATAGTTCGTTTACGTTATCAGTTATGCTTCCCAGGAACAGATAAAAAGACAGCAGAACTCATACCTTATCGATCCGGACCGTTATCACCGGTTTCTCTCTTACAGTCCCTGTCCCGTTACCGACATAAAACTTATAACTGCCGGGTTTCATATACAATTGCCGGGTATAAGATCTTACCGCTCCCTGACTGACCGTTCCGGCTGTTACCGTCTCACCTTCATCTGTCCTGATACTGACAGAATACTCACCGGATGCATTCGTGATTACTGCAGTGACTGTATATTCGCCTTCGTTCTCAATATCAAATTCCACAGGCGGTGAAAACGTATCCCCGGCTTCAACCGTATAACTCAAATTTGTTCTGACGATTCTGTTTTTTTCCGGATTGTCCGACAGGGTAATGGCAATTGAGCATATGAGCATTATCACCGAGATGATGCCCGCAAAAAGAAATCTGATCTTTTTATGTGACTGACGGTCCAGCAGCATAAGTCCGGTGACTATCAAAAACGGGGCTGCAATTCCCGCAATAAGATATGTGCCAAGAACGCTCTTCATAGTGACTGAAGTCATCTGAACCGCAGCATCTCCATTGCCCTCAGCACCCTGCAGATTATTCAAAAGAAAGCTCAGTGACACCGATACAAAATTTATGAGGAAATGCATAAGAGAAGACAGCAGTATATTGTTCTTCTTCACTACGATATATGTAAGGCACGCGCCCATCACCGCCGTGTTGATAAACCTTAAGGATGACAGATGGAAAATGCCGAAGAACAGACCCATGATAAGAACTGACGTCCAATCCTTCTTAAATGCTCTGAAATTCGCAAGGATGGCTCCCCTGTGTATTGCTTCCTCACAGACAGCGGGCGCAAGAGCCAGCACGAGTATGGTAAAAAGATACCCGGAACCGCCGCCAATATACGAATTCAAAGCGCTGACATCACTGCCCTCAAGTGACTTCGGATATAACAGACCCGTAAGGGCGATACTTATCATTCCGAATAACAGCCCGCCGGTTGTAAGGAACAGTGAACCGAAAAAGTCGGCCGCCCTGATCTTTCCGGCCGGGAACATCTCTTTGAGAGGGATCTTCAATATAACGGCATAAGCTATTGCAAGAATGAGGAAAACAGCCTCCGAAGCAAGGAGGCCTGCAAGTCCCCATGCTTTCTGCATGGCACCACTTCCATAAAGCATAAAAGCCATGAGGACCGCGAAAAGCGCGAACCCCATCCAAGGCTTAAGTTTCTTCTGACATGATAACTGCCGCACCGGTATCCCCTTCCATGACAACACTTATCCCCAACTGTTCAGGTGTATGAAGATTATTATGTATTCATCAGATTTTCGCAAGTTCACCAAATACTTCCATTTGATTTTCTTAACAGTACAGGTTAAAATTCCTTTCTGCTTATATTACTAAAAAGCATGGGATAAATATGGAAAAGATAAACGACAAAACATTCAGGAAAAAGCTTATCTCCCTGATACTTCCGATGACACTGCAGTACTTTGTATTTGCGCTTGTCCCGGTATCAGACGCGGTAATGCTGCTCTTCCTCTCGCAGGAAGCCATGACCTCTGTATCGCTCGCGTCACAGGTCCCTTTTGTCATGTCTCTTTTTACTTATGCGGTAACATCAGGAGGAGCTATTTTCGCTGCCCAGTACTGGGGAAAAGGTGATACAAAATCGATCGAAAAGCTCTTCGGCTACATGTTTACGCTGTCATTGCCCGTAATGGCGGTGTTCTTCTGTTGCGCGATGTTCGCTCCTGAAGCGACCATGAGCATCTTTACCAATGAGCCCCTGCTTATAGAAGGCGGCGTCCCCTACCTGAGATTCGCGTCATTCTCATATATCTTTATGACCCTGGCCATGATTTACGAGACACTTCTCAAGAATGTAGGGTTTGTTAAGCAGTGCACCATCGCCAGCATCGTCATTGTATTTCTGAACATAATCCTTAACGCGGTGTTTATCTTCGGTCTGTTCGGCTGCCCTGAGATGGGTATATCAGGCGCGGCTCTCGCAACATCGATCTCGAATTTCACGGGATTTGCTCTCTGCCTTTTCTTCAATCTCAAGCTGACCGGATTCAGATTAAGGCTCAGCAACGTTTTCCGCGTGGACAAAGATCTCAGGAAAAGATTCTCAAAATACACTCTTCCTTTCCTTCTGAACCAGCTTCTCTGGGGCTTCGGCTTCGAGATGATCACGATAATAATGGGACACCTCGGCACAGACGCGGCTTCAGCCAACAGCATCACGGCTATAGTCAAGGATCTTGCTTCATGTCTTTGCTATGCCATCGCGAGCGGAAGCGTAATAGTAATAGGCAACGAGCTCGGTGCCGGGAATCTGGAAACGGCAAAGACTTACGGCAACAGGCTCTTTAAGATAACCGTGATCTCGGGAATAATACTGGGCCTCTTATGCGCCGCCTCCGCTCCCGTTATCCTGCATTTTACAAACCTTACGGAAACGGCCGAACACTATCTGTTCATCATGCTCATGATGTGCAGCTACTACATTCTCGGAAGATCCATAAACTCCACCCTGATAGGAGGGATCTTCTCTGCCGGCGGCGATACAAAATTCGGTTTTATTTGCGACACGCTTACCATGTGGGCCTTTATCGTACCTGTCGGATTCATCTCGGCATTCGTGCTTAACTGGCCTGTTATGGTCGTGTATTTTCTTCTGAACCTCGATGAGATGATAAAGATCCCTGTAGTTATAGTCCACTACTACAAATACAAGTGGGTCAAGAACATTATCGAAGAAGAGGTATAAGAATTATCTTGCGTAATCCGTATTCTCAAAAGACTCATAGAGAATAATGATCTCTTTCTTGAGCGAGATGAAGATACGTCCGAGATGGGGATCGAAATGATGTCCCAGTTCCTGCCTTAAGATCTCAAAGGCCTCGTCATATGACATAGGTTCCTTATAGTAACGGTGGCTTGCCAAAGCATCGAAAACATCAGCGAGGGCCATTATCCTTGCCTCAAACGGGATATTCTCGCCTCTTAATCTGTCCGGATAACCTGTTCCGTTATACTTCTCGTGATGGTAGTGAGCTACGTTGGTGGCGACATTGACGAATTCCTTGTCATCAACGTCCTCCAAAACCTTGCTCATGATCTTGGCGCCGTTCTCGGCATGTTTCCTCATCTGCTCATATTCATCCTCAGTAAGTCCCGAAGGCTTTCTTAAGATCGCATCATCAACGGTTATCTTACCGAGATCGTGGAGAGGAGCGGCGTTGATAACAGCATCCCAATAGCTCTCGCTCATGTTATAGTCATCCAGCTGGCGGAGACGGTTTACGAAAAGGGCCACGCACTCTGATGTTCTGTTGATGTGTCCGCCTGTTGAGTTATCACGTGATTCGATCATGGCAGCCATACCGAGGATGGTGGACATCTGCATCGATTTTGCTTTCTTGGTCTGCTTCTCGACCTCACGCTTCAAGGACTCACCCTTCCAGCTCATCGTCTCGATCATGTTATGCTGTTCGGTAATATCGGTTATCTCAACAAGATATCCTGAAACATGGTTTTCGAGTCCAAAATGGATGAAGCTCATCTCCGTCTCAAGGAATCTTCTCTCGCTCGGATTCTTGTCATTTATGGTTATCGCTTTCTTATACTTGCCCTGTGTCTTCTTCTCTTCGGCAGCCTCCGTAGCGGTCTTTACGACCCACTTGAGCAGGTCCTTCAGGGCATAATCTTTCGCGATTATCTTGGAATCGATCCTTACATTCTTTATCTCAGGGAAAAACTTCTCACTGGCGCTGTTGCTTCCGACAAATCTGAATTTCCTGTCAAAGACAAGATATCCGTATGCGCTGAGCTCATCTATCTTCTCCTGAACACTCAGATTAACGTTATATATCGTCGATCTCGCGACAACATAATCAAGGAGCAGTGTGCAGATAAGATAGAAGAACGGGATAAGGTCATACTTCATCGAGAAGATATATCTTGCCAGATAGACCAGCAGCACTCCTAAAAGGGAACCTGCGTAGATCATCATAATCCTGAAGGAAGCGCTTCTCTTGCCGAGATAGGTCAGTATCGTAAAGAAGGCAGCCAGTCCGACTTCAACCGCCAGAACTATGTATCTGATGTAATAGATCGTGCCGGGTTCCTTGATAAGGTGCGAAGGATCGCCCGGGATGAACTTTATCGAGGAATAGAAGAACGGTAATCTGTCGGTAAGCATTGTGGACAGGAAGATCACGATATTGATCAGCAGCATGGAGATGGAGAACCACATCGGTATCTTGGAGTCGGAATAATCGATAAGCACATAGACTATCAGAAGCGGAAGGAATACCCCGCCCAGATAAGACAACGAATTGGCGAGAACGGCCTCCTGAAGATTCCTGGAACAGGAAAGAAGGAAATAGCCGATATTGCTAAGCATGACACAAACGGAAATCAATATCTCAAGAGTATTCGAACCCCGTCTCGAAAAGAGAACAAGCGCAAACGTAGAAAGCATGCTTAGAAGCATTACTACTGCCAGAACAATCGAATAGATACCCATGTTCATCCTTATTAACCGAAAATGCAATTTACCGATAGTATTTTACCGCACATTCAAAACAAAGTGTTAATATTTTTATAATATAGACAATAAAGTTTTGCTTAAAAAAGCGGAAAGGCTTGAAAATGCTTAAAGACGATGTCCTGAAGCTGATATACAGAGAGAACGGTTACATCTCAGGAGAATCAATAAGCCGGATCCTCGGAGTCTCAAGGACTGCCGTAAATACTGCGGTCAAAAATCTGAGGGATGAAGGCTATGATATAACCTCCTCCACCAACAGGGGCTATCTGCTCATGAACGATCCCGATATCCTCTCAAAGGGCTCTGTCTCCGCGTTTCTTCCTGATACAAGATCTGAAGAGTTGTATTTCTTCGATTCGGTCGATTCAACAAACACAGTACTCAAAGGTCTCGCAGCCAAGGGGGGCGGTTCAGGCACTGTCGTTATAGCAGACCATCAGACCGGCGGAAAAGGCAGGCGCGGAAGAAGTTTTTCTTCTCCTTCCGGAGCCGGCATATATCTCTCCTATCTCTTTAAACCGGAATCCGGCTTCGATAAGATATCGGATCTTACGAGCTGGACCGCTGTTGCCGTTGCGGATGCAATCAGGAGCGCCTACGGTCTTGATTCCAACATCAAATGGGTCAATGACCTGCTCATGAACAGGAAAAAGATCTGCGGTATCCTTACGGAAGCCTCTGTCGAAGGCGAGAGCGGCTTTATCGACACCTGCATCATCGGTATCGGAGTAAACGTCAACGAACAGGAGTTCCCTCCGGAACTGTCAGAAATTGCAACATCAATCTCGATCGAGAACGGCAGGAAGACATTTCTGCGGGCAAGACTTGCTTCGGAAATGATCAGGGCCATGGACAGATTAGCATCTGACTGGCCTGACTCCTCCTACTATCTTGAGCGTTACCGTGAACTCAATATCACTACCGGAAGCAGTATTACAGCTTACACTCTTATGGCCGGAAACGGTCAGGGACGCACCGGCACGGCTATAGCCATAAATGATGACTTCTCACTAAAGGTCGAATTCTCCGACGGCTCTACAGAGGACCTTAAGAGCGGCGAGGTCAGCGTCAGGGGACTTTACGGCTACACCTGAGGAAAATCACTGTTTCTCATACGCATATATAATCCTTAATCCGGTTGAACTTGGAATCACCGATGCCGGACACGTTCTTAATGTCTTCTATTGAACCAAAGGGATTATCTTTCCGGTAATCTATGATCGACCGGGCAGTCACCTCGCCTATACCGGGCAGGCTCTTGAGCTCTTCTTCCGTCGCCGTGTTGATGTTGACCATAAGAGTTGTGTCCCCGCCCGTGTCATACACTGTTCCGGATGAATTCCCCCAGACATATACGCCGTCCTGCCTGATAATGTCACCGCCCGTAAAGCCACGGGTTATCTCTTCCCTCGACGGGATATAGACAGACATATTGCAAGGGATCTGATACACAAGGTTGATATTGCTCACTGAAGCCTCCGGGGTAAGGCCTCCGGCATATTCGATGATATCGTTCAGGATTACACCCTTTGGAGCTTCATAGATGCCGGGGAAATTCACCTCTCCGCATATATAGACGCTTATCATCTGAACGGTAGCAGATGTCTGGCAGGAAGTTTCTGAAGTGCCGGCAGTTTGAGCTGTATCCGGGGAGATGCTTTCAGCTTCAGAGACTTCGCTTAAAGATAATGTTTTCCCGCTCTTATTTGCCCTGATCGAGAGATCGCCGTTCCCCTTAAACACAAGTTTATAAACGGCACTCAGGATAATGATCAGGATGAATGCCAGCGGATAGATAAGGCTCTTTATCTTTTGCGTCGTACTCTTCTTCAGCATAGAGAAAGAATAGCACCGCTCTTTGTACGGTTTTCGCGACAAAATACGACAAAACCGACAGGGACTGTTCCCTGCCGGCTTCCTGCATTATTTTAAATATCTATCAAAACGGTTATGCAGATCAGGATTCGCCTTCCCTGCGCTTGGTCTCCCAGAACTTCTCGATATTATAGTTCTCGCGCTCTTCTCTGCCCATGACATGGACAACGACGTCCTTATAGTCAAGAAGTATCCACTTGTCGCCGGAACGTCCCTCGATGTGATCCGGAGTGATATCAAAGTCCTTCTTCAGAACATATTCGACTTCATCCGCCAGGGACTTTATCTGTGTCGTTGAATTACCGCTTGCCAGGACGAAATAATCCGCAAGCACGGTCTTACCCGTCAGATCGATCGTCTCGATATCGATACCTTTTTTTGAATCAAGTATCTCGGTTATCTTAGCGGCTAATTCTTTACTGTCCATAAACATCTCCTTAAGATTTCTTTGTTGGTTAAAGTATATCACACTATATCTGAACAGATTTTCGGGATATCGAAAACATTGTTTAACTAAAGACCAAGCTCTTTCATCATTTGGGCTGTCACGGGATGAATATCTCTTCCCTGAGATACGAACTTGTTCTTTATGGCTACCGCAGTCATCCTGACAGCGCTGTCAAGGTCCTTCTCGGCAGCTTCCCTGATAGGCGCAAGATCCATGTAGTTCCTTGCAGGTTCGATCTTATCGGCAAGATAGACTATCTTCTCAAGAACTGATATTCCGCCTCTTCCGGTCGTGTGATAACAGATGGCATCAAGGATCTCACTGTCACCAATACCGAGTTCCTCTTTTGCAAACGTCGCTCCGGCAGATGAATGAATGATCTTCTTCTCCGTGAACAGATCACCTGAATATCTTTTCGCCATCTCGAGCTGCTGTTCGAGAGGAAGTTCCTTTGCGCAGTCATGCAGCGCTCCTGCTATCAGTGCCTTATCCCGGTCTGCACCGTAAAGACCCGCAAGGTGCGCTGAAAGATATCCAACATTAAGCGTGTGAAGAAGCCTTTTTTCTCCGAGATGGTGATACATCCAAACAGCACATTCAAAGAACTGTTTACGCGCTTCTTCAGAAACGCCTTCAAGCTTTGTATTCTCAGTATAAAGGGCATGCCTTCTGATAAACTCTCTGGCAGGTTCCGGAACCTGTGAGAAATCGCCGCTCGTTGTGATTTCCGAGGACGAGCATTCAACGCCGTCGAGCCTGAAGATCCCGACTTTTCCTCCGAGATTCTTCTTTATCGAAGCCTTCGCCTTCTCAACATCAGTGCTGTCGCCGGGTCTTACGGCTGCAAGAAGCGAAACATAATTAAGGATCTCTCCGGGTTTGTACCAGGTCTCAAATGTGCCGAGCGTATCAGATCCCATTATCCAGAAGAACTCATGATGTTCTTCCGCCTTCTTGCGCTTGATACCATTTGTGATAAGGAACTCTCTGATGTATTCATCAGAAGTGAGCTTTGCCAGAACGACCGCCGTGTAACTCACGCCTTCGACATCGTATTCGACATCGCTCACATAGCAGTTCTTAAGACCCAGACCATCAACCGTCTCCTTCATCATGTAGAAACGGTACGGAGGCGGGAGCTTATTGGAATAAAGTTTGAAGTTATTCCTGACCGAAGGGACTATGATCACGCAATCGATAAATCCGCTCTTTAAAGCGGATCTTATCATTGCTATGTGACCGTTATGAACAGGATCGAATGAGCCTCCGTAGATGCCTATTCTCATTTATCAGCCGAGTGTCCTTCCTATATCGTGACGGAAGTGCATATCCTTGAATGAGATCTTGGCAACACCTTCATAAGCGCCGTCGATAGCCTCGTCAAGAGTATCCGCCTCATCGTATACGCAAAGAACACGTCCGCCGCTGGTAACGAGCTTGCCGTCCTTAAGTGCTGTGCCTGCCTGGAATACGATCTTGCCGCATGTATCGATACCTGTGATCTCGTAACCCTTTGCATAGCTCTGCGGATATCCGCCTGAAGCCATGACGACTACGCATGAACACTTATTCTTCCACTTGAAATCGATCTTATCGAGCGTTCCGTCTATGCATGCATCAACGATATCGAGAAGACTGTTCTCGAGGAGAGGCAATACTGCCTGTGCCTCAGGATCTCCGAAACGCGCGTTGTACTCTACTACCTTAGGTCCTTCAGGGGTAAGCATAAGACCGAAATAGATAACACCCTTGAAAGGTCTTCCCTCTTTCTTGAGAGCTTCAACCGTAGGTGTGATGATCTCATTCTGAATTCTTGACTTGAGTTCATCTGTCATGTCGGCTCCGGGAGTAACGGCGCCCATGCCTCCTGTGTTGAGTCCTTCGTCATGATCGTATGCTCTCTTGTGGTCTCTTGAAGATACCATCGGAACACATGTGTTGCCGTCAGAGAAAGCGAGAACAGTTAGTTCGGGGCCTGTCATGCATTCCTCGATAACGATCGTGGAACCGGCATTGCCGAACTTCTTATCTTCCATCATATCCTTAACGGCCTGCTTGGCCTCATCAAGGTTCTGGGCAATGATTACGCCCTTACCTAATGCAAGGCCGTCGCACTTTATAACAATAGGCATAGGCTGTGTCTCAAGGTAATCGAGAGCTGCCTTTTCATCTTCGAAGATCTCATACTTTGCGGTAGGGATCGAATACTTCTTCATGAGTTGCTTTGAGAAAGCTTTTGAGCCTTCGATGATAGCAGCGTTAGCCTTGGGGCCGAAGGCTCTGAGGCCTGCTTCTTCCATCCTGTCGACCATACCCATGGCGAGCGGATCGTCGGGAGCAACGAAGACGAGATCAAACTGCTCTTTCTTCGCAAACTCAACCATACCGTCGAGATCCGTAGCCTTAATATCAACGCATGTGGCTATAGAAGCGATACCGCCGTTACCGGGAGCGCAGTAAAGCTCCGTTACCCTGGGATCCTGCTTGAGCTTCCAGCAGATAACATGCTCTCTTCCGCCGCCGCCTACTACGAGTACCTTCATTAATGTTTTCCTCCGGTTTGTTTTTCGATTATTTCAGATAGTGCATCCAGGACTTTGCTTCAGCCTTGCTTACAAGAGCATCGATATCCTTATGCTTAATTCCCTTTACGAGTATCGCCTCATCTGACAGGACTTCACATTCCAGACCTTCGGCAGCGTCAATGACCTTAGCGGGAACATCAGCCCTGATAACGATATCAGCTTTGATCTCATCGTAAGGTGTGATGTCAACACTCTCATCAGTCCAGGCCCTTGCCTCAGGAGGATTGCCGAGGGCAGCCTCGATGACATCGCCGCAAACTGCCGAAGCCGTAGGAAGCGTGCCTGCACCCTGACCGTAGAACATGGCCTGTCCAAGGCTGTTGCCGTCGACCATGATCGCATTAAAGACACCGTTCACATTGTAGAGCAGATTGCTCTTATCGACCAAAGCGGGAGCAACGTAAACGATAGGAAGATCTTCACCTGCCTCATAAAGAGCGATCAGCTTAATGTCACAGCCGACCGATGCAGCAAACTCCATGTCATCCGTGGTAATAGCGGAGATGCCTTCAGCAGAGATCTTATCCGGTGCAATGTATGCTCCATCATTTGCGATCGTCGAGAGGATGGAGATCTTTCTCTGTGCATCGATACCATCAATATCCGCAGAAGGATTTGCTTCGGCAAAGCCGTTATCCTGTGCCTGCTTCAAAGCCGTATCAAAATCGATTCCCTCATCCTTCATCTGTGAAAGAATGTAGTTCGTCGTTCCGTTAACTATACCTGCGATCTTTGTGATCTTATTTGCCGCCAGACACTTATAAAGCGGTCTGATGATCGGAATACCGCCGCCTACAGCAGCCTCGAAAAGATAGCAGCAGTTGTTCTCCTGAGCGATCTTAATGAGCTCGGGGCCGTGTGTTGATACGAGTTCCTTATTGGACGTTACGACGCTTATGCCTAATGACAGTGCACGCTTGGTGTATTCATAAGCGATCCTGACACCGCCTATCGTCTCTACTGCGATAAGAATATCACTGTCAAAAACCTCGTCAGCATTATGTGTTACGAGACCAGCGAATCTGCTGTCCGGAAAATCCCTGATGTCAAGTATGTACTTAACGTTGATCTCTTCACCGACGCGTTTAGCGATAATCTCCTTATTAATATCCAAAGTCTCGGCCACGCCTGAACCGACCGTACCGAAACCCATGATTGCGACGTTAATTGCCATTTTGCTTTTCCTTACCTTTCATTATTCCCTGCTCAGGATCATGCACTTACGCACGCCGGCGAGCTTGGAGATATCATTGATTATGTCGTCAACGGTTCCGTACATGGATACTGTCTCGATCGAGATCGAGATATCAGCAAGACCGTTGATCGGTATATTCTGATTGATCGTCAGAATATTCGCGCGGGATTCCGCAATAGTCCTTATTATCTCAGAAAGGATCCCCTGGAAGTTCTCGACGGAAAGTAACAATGTTACTTTCTTGCCGCTGGCCGCCTCATAGAACGGCAGAACAGAATCCTTGTACTTGTAATAAGCACTTCTCGAAAGGCCTGTCTTCCTTACGGCTTCATTTACCGAAGCGGATTCTCCGGTGTTAAGCCGCTGCTTGACCTCCATAACCTTAATGAAGACTTCAGGTAAAACTCTTTTATCAACGAGGAAATATTCGGGGTTATCCTGATGCATAAGACTAAGGCCTTTCTGTGAGATTTTGCGCTGTCACTATACCTTCTGTGACGGACATTTGTGCGCGCCTGACAATATTATCACGATTAAAAAGCGTTTTCAATCTAATAATATAATTAAACAAAGAGAACCCGTCCTGTATTATGGACCGTTACAAAAACCGTCACGTTCGGACTCAAAAACGTGACGTTATTTGACAAATAGACCCGGATTTGCAGATTTCCGTCACGCTTTTTCCGTTTATCGTGACGGTCTGATACACTCCGGAAAGTTTTACTCAAGATCCGCCTTGAGCATCTCTGCCATAGCTCTTGAGGCCTTACCCCTGTGGCTTATTGAATTCTTCTGTTCCTTGGTCATCTGGGCAGTCGTCATACCGAATTCAGGCACATAGAAGATAGGATCGTAACCGAAGCCGCCGTCGCCAGCGGGCTTTTCGTGCAGCACTCCACAGACCTCGCCCCTTACTGTGAATTCACTGCCGTCAGGTCTTACCACCGCTATGCTGCAGACAAACTTTGCGGTGCGCTTTTCCTCGGGAACATCCTTCAGCATCTCGAATATCTTCGCGAACTTCTCAGGATATGTGGAATCCTCGCCGCAGAACCTTGCTGAATAGATACCGGGCGCGCCGTCCAGCGCGTCTATGCAGAGACCTGAATCATCAGCCATAACATAAGCGTTTTCAGCCAGGGCATGTACAGCTCTCGCCTTGATAAGGGCGTTCTCCTCAAAGGTCTTTCCGTCCTCAACTATATCCGGATCAAAGCCTTCATCCTTCATCGTCGTAACAACAAACGGCGTATCAGCCAATATCTCTGCTATCTCTCTTGCCTTGTCCTTATTTGATGTTGCAAGTATGAGTCTGAATTCTTTTGTCATATAAGCCTCCATGCTTTGGGATACAGGTTTTTGGCCGTGTTCCCGTTTATCTTTGCGAATCCCAGAGGGAAATCACCTATACCTACAAGGATCGTTCCTGACGGTTTCAGTCCGTCTTCAGAAGAGACCGCTATCGTCTCTCCTCTTAAGTACTTTGTAAGCCTGTCATCGTCCCTGTTAAGCGCAAGATAAGAATCATCCCTCAATGAATCCCTGTCAAGCGCCAGCGCTATGCTGTTGGAGGGCTCGAAAATCTTCTTTCCCGATTTAAGGGGTTTTATATCACCTACGTAAAGACCGGTCTTAACGACCTTTAGTCCCTTGAAAAGTTTCTCATCAAAAGTCATCTTGAAAAGTCCGGTGCCGTGGCTGACGAATCTGCCCCTGAAAAGCTCTTCTTTTCCCTTTTCCGACAACACTTCATCAAGCACGGAAACAGCTGCTGCGGCGTTCTTGTCATTCGTGCCGGCAGCATCCTTTAACAGGTATTCTTCAGCAGATCTCAGATCCTTTTCATCGCCCTTGACAATGTGCACGCAGAAGTGCCCGTCACCTGCCGACAAATGCGGCCAGATCCTCATAGAACCGGGCAGCAGCGATCCTTCGCCCGCATGTGTGATGCCTTTGATCTCGGGATGCGCTTTAACATGGTATTCAGGATGACGCGAAATGAATCTCTTTATCTGCTCCTCATCTTCATCAACGCAGAAAGTGCATGTGGAATAAACGATCGAACCGCCATCTTTCAGGCACCTGTCAGCTGCTTCAAGTATAGATTCCTGCAAAGGGACACAGACCTTCGGTCCGTAATTCATATAGCTCTTTGCCGCACCCTTGTCCCTTCTGAACATTCCCTCACCGGAACAGGGCGCATCTATAAGGATCTTGTCGAAAAACAAAGGGAGCCTTTCAGCGATATTTTCGGGCGTCTCATTAAGGATCACAAGGCCTTCGATACCGGAACGTTCAATATTGCGCAGAAGCGCTTTTGACCGTTCAAAGCTTATCTCATTGGCGACAAGGATGCCTTTACCGCGCATATCCTCTCCCAGTCTGCAGGCCTTCCCTCCGGGAGCGGCGCAAAGGTCGAGAACGATCTCGCCCGGTCTTGCGGCCATGACCTGGGCAGGCAGCATTGCCGACGGTTCCTGGGGATAATAAACACCGGCGTGATAAAGCGCGTCTTTTCCGCCGGGCTCGTTCCTGACATAGTAACCACCGTCACACCAGGCAACGGGATCTATATCCTCCCGCATTTCCGCGAGAAGATCTTTTTCTGTCTGTACGGAACTGATCTTTGAGCGGGAGAATCTTACACCTTTAAGCGGTTCCTTATCAAAGCTTTCATAGAAACCTTCCGAAGGCACGTCATTCCGGCGCGAGAAGAAATCATTCATCTCTTTGATAAAGTCTTCGGGAAGATTCATTTTATCCTCACAGATTCAGGAACGAAGAGCACTTAAAGGCAAGCCGCTTGATAACATCCACATTAAAAGGAGATTCTATTCCCGAACGCTTTATGAGGTTCAGGAAAGTATCGCTTCCGCCAAGCTGGCACAGGGTGTTGTATTTTTCAAGCGCTTCCTTGAGGTCGGCTCTTGATTCATCCCAGAGCTCAAGCGCGCATATCTGGGAAAGACAGTAATCGATATAGTAGAACGGTGTAGTGAAGATATGGTCTTTCTTCATCCAGGCACCGCCCAAAGCGTGGAAAGGCGTATCGTTCTCATCGTAGTTGATGAAAGGCTGATATGTCTGTTCAAGCATCTTCCATATCTCATGGCGCTCATCAGGCGTCATGTGGGGGTTATCGTAGATTATATGCTGGAATTCATCGACCATACATCCGTAAGGCAGGAACAGAAGGCCGTCAGTCATGTGGAGTTCACAGTACTGCTCTGCCTGTTTGCCGTAGAAGATATCCATAAAAGGATATGACATGTATTCCATGGATGTTGAGTGGATCTCGCAGGTCTCAAGCGTCGGAGACAGACATTCCACAAAAGGGGATGATTCGGCGCCCTGCAAAGCGGCATACGCATGTCCTCCCTCATGGACCACGGTCGCGACATCGTCAAAGGTGCCGTTGCCGTTCATGAAGATAAACGGTATGCAGTAATCCTCGAGATACATGCAGTATCCGCCCGTGGACTTTACGGGACGCGACAGAAGGTCCGTATATCCGTGATCGGACAGAACATCAAAGAAACTGGGCGTGGCACCGAACATATTCCTGAAGAACTTTCCTGCTGCCTCCTCATAAGTCTCTTTGCTGATAACAGGAGTAGGATTTCCTTCCGCAAAAAGGCACGGAAGATCGTGGAACATAAGCTGGTCCACATTAAGTCTTTCCTGCTGCAGTTTTCTTATCTGGCAGGTAAGAGGCACAATATACTTCTTAATGTTATCCCTGAAAGCCGCAACATCTTCCCTCGTGTAATCGTAACGTTCCATACGCTTATAACCGAGTTCGGTAAAACTGTTGTATCCGAGCTTCTGGGCAGCGGTTGTCCTTACCTTTACAAGATCATCGTAGATCTTATCGTAGGTTTCTTTTCTGGACATATAATATTTGTCCAGAGCGATATGGCTCTCTCTTCTGACTTTCCTGTCGGTTGACTGAAGATACGGCTGGATCAGACTTAAGTTAAGCGTTTTTTTGCCAAGCGGGATCTCCGCCTCGGACTGCTTCTGGGCATACTCATTTTCGAGCCTGGATTCCTCTGTCAGATCCTCAATTACCTCGCTCGAAATGATCTCCCTCTGGTTCTTCGCTTTACGGAAGATCATGGGACCGTACTTCGCTTTAAGGCTGTCCGCGCAGGGACATGTAAGCAGACCTGTTAATACCGCGGAAGAAAGCTCCTGGACTCTTGCGCTCGCCTCATCGAAAAAATCGATCTCGTCATTATAGAACTCATTGGACGTATCAAGATCATGAAGGATCTGGCAAAGAGCATACTGTGTATCAAAAGAACTGATCGCGATCTCGTATTCGCCTAAAGCCTCATCGGCCGCCTCGATCGTCTTCGCGGTCATAAGCCTGAGCCTGACGTTCCTGACGGTCTCGGTAAACTTATCGAGGTCCGGTCTGGTATATTTCAGGTCCTTAAAATCCGGTACCGAACTGCTTGCTGCATTCTCCATCAGATAATCCTTTCAAGATTACATTTTCTCGACAACACCGATACCGAGCATATCAAGGCCCGACTTGATGCAGTCAGCCACAGCCTCGCAGAGCTTGAGTCTCGCATCCCTGATCTCGTCGTTCTCGGCATTGAGTATTCTCGAATTGTTATAGAAACGGTTGAAATTCCTTGCAATAAGAGCGATCTGGCGTGAGATCATGAAAGGCTCATAACTCTCGGCCGCCTTAACGACAGAATCCTTAAAATCAGCAAGGCTCCTGATGACTGCATACTCATCTTCAGCCGTGAGCTTATCAGCAGGACCGATATCGCCTGAGATACCCTGATCAGCAGCCTTGCGGAGGATAGACTTGATCCTCGCATATGTGTAGATAAGGTAAGGCGCGGTATCGCCTTCAAAATCGAGCATATCGTCCCAGTCAAAGAAGATATCCTTCTCTCTTCCCGCCTTGAGATATGTATATGTAACGGCACCAAGACCTACTGTCTCGGATACCTGTGCGATCTGCTCATCGGTCATGTCTCCGCCCCTGAGTTCGCTGTTCTTTCTGATGATCTCGGCAGTCTTCTCGGTTGCTTTATCAAGGAATTCATCAAGCTTGATTATATTGCCGGCACGTGTTGAGAATGCCGTGTTATCCTTGAACTTCAAAAGACCGAAGCCGACATGAACGCAGTCATCCGCAAAGTCATATCCGGCCTTCTTCAGAACTGCGAAGACCTGTCTGAAGTGAAGCTGCTGCGGAAGTCCGACAACATATATATTCTTGTAGAAATTGAATTCCTCATGTCTGTAAAGAACAGCTGCGAGATCTCTTGACGCATAGATCGTGGTTCCGTCGCTCTTCACGACAAGACAGGGCGGGAGACCGACGTCATCAAGTTTAACGACCTTGGCGCCTTCACTCTCTTCCAAAAGGCCCTTATCTTCAAGCATCTCAACAACAGCAGGGATTCTGGATGAATAGAACGACTCACCGTTGTAGTTATCGAACTTGATGCCCATTCTCTTATATGTTTTCTCGAAAACCTCAAGGCTCAGGTCTCTGAAGCGCTTCCAGAGAGCCACTTCCTCCTCTTCGCCCTCCTCGAGTTTCCTGAAGTTGTCCCTTGCGGTGTCTTCAAGTTCCTTCTCACGCTCTTCGCTGACCTTGCACTCGTCGTGGAACTTTACATAGATCCTTGTAAGCTCGTCTATAGGATTATCATGCATGGCCTGCTCGTCGCCCCAAAGCCTGTAAGCCGTGATCAGCTTACCGAACTGTGTGCCGTAGTCTCCCAGATGATTAAATCTGATAACGTTATATCCGAGTCTTGAGTATATGTTCGAGAGCGAATTGCCCAGAATGGTCGTAAATGCGTGGCCGACATGGAAAGGCTTGGCAATGTTCGGGGACGAGAACTCAATGATAACGTTCCTGCCTTCACCGATATTCCTGTTGCCGTACTGATCGCCTTCGTCAATGATCTCGGAGATCACAGACTTGGCGAGAATGCCCTTGTCGATCCTGAAGTTGATGTAAGGACCGGCGGTATCAACAGTTACAGCGCCGTCAAAGCCTTCAGCGAGCTCCGGGGAATCCTTAAGCTCATTTGCTATCACGGGCGGTGCCTTATGTAATGTTTTCGCAAGAACGAAACACGGGAATGCGTAATCACCGAGCTCGAGCTTCGGCGGGATCTCAATCAGGCCCTCAATCTGCGCTTTATCGAGTCCTGTACATCTGCTCAAATTCGAAGCTATCAAATCTTTATAATCCATGGCTGTTTCTCCTTATTACGAATGAATATGTTAACATATTTCGCCAATACTGACGAGCAAATCAGGCTTATTTATTGAACGAATTAATAATTTTTATCCAAATAGCGTTAAGGTATAATTCATTTGTTGAAGAATCCTTATGAGCGAGGGTGTTTCTAATGCTTTTTATCATTAAGATGGCGATCGGCTGCGCTGCTGCCTTCGTCATTACATATATACTTCTCAAATTACTTCCGGGCGAAATGATCTTAATGGGTCATGACCGCGGCCGCAAGTTCGCACAGGGAGCTGAGGTGAATATCGGCAAGCCCACGGGAGTCGGTTTTTACTTTATACTAGTATTCCTTGCCGCATCAGCTGTCCTCTGCTTTCTGATAGAACCTGTGAATACAGACAAGGGGTTCTTTGAGAGCGGAAATGTCATGACGGGTCTCGGATTCGGACTTATCGCTGTTCTGGCCGAGATGGTTACAGGCTGGCTTGATGACAGGTCCAAAAATCCCTGGAATGAATATATTAAAGGCGCACTGGACGTTGCAGTGTCTCTCTTCGGCGCATTCATCTGTGTCCATTTCTTCGGAACACGCGTGTATATCGCCATGACAGGCACATATTTCGACATCCATCCCGTTCTGTTCTATATTCTTGCGGTAATACTTTTCGTTGTATCGATCAATGCCACCAATGCCACGGACGGTATTGACGGACTGTCGGGCTCACTGTCAGTTATCGCAGTTGTAACAACACTCATCATGGGTCTGATGGCCGGTTCGTGCTTTGACAACAATGCAGTACGTCTGACCGTCGCTTTCGTTCCTGCCCTTGCCGCTTATCTCATTTTCAATTTCAATCCGTCGAAAATGCTTATGGGCGATGCAGGCTCCAGATCTTTGGGCTTCTTTATCGCATTTTTACTTATCTATTGCAGGATCCCTCTGCTTTACTTTATCGTCGGTCTCCCCTTCCTCTGTGACGGAGGAATATCGATCGTTAAGATAACCGTCGGCAGACTTACAAAGAAAAAGATCATTCTCTTCAAGAGCATCACGACTCCGCTTCATGACGAGCTCCGCAAGAACAGGAAGTTCAGCGTCAAAAAAGTATGGCTGACTCTTGTACTCGCGGCAGTCATAATCAATCTGGTCTACATTTTGGCCGCCGGTCTTTTGAGAATAACAGGCATTGTCTGAGTCATTCAGAACGGTTCCGCGTTCTTTATATATCTGTTCCCCGCAAAAGCGATACACAGCACCTTGTAAGCTCCCGCTTTGTATAAAGCTGCCGCAGCCTCATGCAGAGTGGCACCGGTGGTGACAACATCATCCACTACTGCGACAGTCATTCCCGTCAGATCCCAAAGTCCGCTTACTCCGAAAGCACCTGTGACATTTCTCACACGTTCATTATTATCCCTTATTTCCGATTGTCTTCCCGTATCCCTGAGCCTTATCAGAAGATCATCCGCAAACGGTATACCGTTTATCTCCGCAACCGGATAAGCGATCTCTGAAGCCTGGTTAAACCCTCTTTCGGCCATTCTTTCCTCCGATAACGGGACAGGAACGATAACATCCGCTCTGATGCCTTCCCTTTGCAGGCATGATCCCAGTAGGCAGCCGAAAAATCTGGCAAGTTCCATCTCTTTTCCGAACTTGATCTCAGGCACTGCCTTCTCCACTATTCCCTTGTATGGAAACGGCATATACAGAGCAAGTCCGGGACAAACATCGTTTGCGACAGGATTTGTAAGGCATAAGGACCACCTTTTTTCCTGCGCAAGGATATTAAGATCCGAGAGGCATCTGCCGCATATATGAAGTGCAGGCTCCTTACCGTAGAGATCTTTATAAAGGCTGTCATAACCCGAGAATCTGTCTTCGGTATCAGACACACTTCCGCACAATGCGCATCTGTACGGAAGGATAAGCTCCACGGCACCGGCCATTGCTTCTCTAATCCCTTTTTGAATAACAGTTCCCGTGTTGATCCCCGCTGCCATTCTCATAACTTTAACCTGCGGTGATCAACTGTCTTAAGAAGATCTCTTAAGCACGTTTCCCTGACATCGCCTTTAGGGGCTCTTAAGAACTTTCCGAGCGTTCCCTCACATTCGACTATAGTCACATTCATCCTGCCTCTTGTGACAGCCGTGTAGAGCAGACTGCGCTTATACAGAAGAGCATTCATCTTTCCCAATGCGATTATTACCCTGTCGAATTCACATCCCTGTGATTTATGCACGGTAACCGCGTATGCGAGATCAATATTCTCAAGAAGCTTTCCCTTGTATTCGGCAGTCTTGCCTTCATCAAACGTAATGGTTACACATGACTTAAGCGGATCTATATCCGTTATCACTCCGAGTTCCCCGTTGAATATGCCCTGCTGCACTTCCCCTGTAACCGGATCTATCCATTCCGTTGAATAATCATTCTTATTCTGCATTACCTTATCACCGATATGAAGGACCAGACTCTGTCCCCTCTTAAGCACCTTAAGATCATCCTTCACCTCAAGCGCCTGTATCAGTCTGTTCAGCTGAACAGTTCCCAAAGCCACATTCTCATTCTTTGTCGGAGTAAGACAGATGAGATCCTCATCTTTGTGTTCAATAACAAGTCTTGCGATAGTCTCCTGCGCTTCCTCCTCGCTCCTGCAGCTGATGATCTCAAAGTCATCACCTGAATTCTCCGGTTCCCTGCCATCCAGTATATTCCCGGCATTGGCAGCTATAGAACTCGTGTCTGCCTGCCTGTGAAGAGCTTCAAGCCTGACAGCAGGAATTGCTTTACAGGACAAAAGATCACCTAACACATTGCCGCACCCGACAGACGGAAGCTGATCGGGATCGCCGACAAGGATTATGGATGTTCCTTTATCAGTCGCATCCAGAAGATGTCTGAAAAGCATGGTATCGACCATGGACATCTCATCGATAACTATTACTCTGCAGATTATCGGATTATCTTTTCCATGCACGAAAAGAAGACTGTTATACTGTCCGGATCCGTCATCAGGGAGCATGTCATCATCGTCACCGGCTTTCGCGGTCTTTCTGACTCCCAGAAGTCTGTGAATGGTCGAGGCTTCGCTTCCGCAGGCCTCCGAAAGTTTTTTAGCTGCCCTGCCGGTCGGCGCGGCAAAGACACAGCTTATCTTATTTCTTTTGAAGTACTCACCTAAGATCCCCATTATCGTTGTCTTACCCGTTCCGGGACCGCCCGTGATAACACTGATCGGACTGTACATGCACAGATAAAGAGCATCCAGCTGCGACTGGTCGGGAATGATCCCGAGTTCAGACGCGACATCTTTCATTATCCTGTCACTCTCGTCTCTTGCCGGAGGCATTATCTTAGTCTTGAGGATCTCATTAATACGTCTCTCCACCGCAAGTTCAGAAGCAAAATAACTCATGGTGGCGAACCGTGCCTCCGGATCCTCCACATCACATACAGCACACTTGCCTGAATCGAATTTATATACGGCGATCTTCTTATCTTCTATCGCGAGCGCCGCGCCTGCCCTGAACACCTCCGAAAACTGTTCCGATGTGATCTTTGACTCATTGGAGTTAACGTATTCCAAAGCTCTTTTTCTCACATCCTGAGGTTTGAGTGCAGTGGACTTCGTCTCCTCATGCAGATACATACACGACTGATAAAGAGCGGCTGCTATCCTTTCAGGTTCGACCGGGGATACTCCTTCACCCAGCGCTATCCTGTCAAGGAGTTCAAAACCGGCGATACCGTGTCCCATAAGTGTATAAGGCTTCTTTTTGATATCTTCGCAGTTCAGTCTGTCGAGGTTCTTAAGTCTCCTTATCTGCGCCTGGGAAAAGCCCATCAGTTTTGCCCCGAGTCCCTGTCTGAAGAACTCATATTCCTGCGTTATCTGATCGCAAATTGCCATCGCTCTTGAAGATGACAGACCGCTCACGGCAGAAGACGCAAGTTCAGGTGTCTCTGTTAATACCCTGAGGATATCCGCACCGAAATTTTCCGCCAAAGCCTCTGAGGTCGTCTTTCCGAGACCGTTTATGTTGTCGGCAAGAAAAGAAGCTATAAGAAGCGTGTCTCCCGCATCCTCATCAACACGGATCTTCTTCAGGGTAACCTGAGGTCTGTTGTTCCACTCCGTAACTTTCCCCGAGATGATATATGTTCCGCCCTCGGCGATATCGACCTTGGATCTTCCTGCCACGGTAAATCTTCCGTCACAGAGAAACGACACAAAATTATTGGCCTTTCTCGGACAGAACACCTTGATGCAGGTGACCTTAACATCTTCAACTTCACTTCCGACATCCGATATGGACAGTGTGAATGCTTTATTATCTTTGGGTTCTTTCTTCATGATATGCTCTTTTGTTTTATGGCTTTTCATGATGCTAACAAACTACAGTGTTCAAAACAATAAGCCCGGCCAAAGTTGAGACTTTAACCGGGCTTATAAGTTCAAATTGTCCTAATATCGGAATTTCAGATTCCTGCAAGCTTTTTAATCTCTTCAGCCTTATCGGTTTTCTCCCAGGGGAGTTCGATATCTGTTCTTCCGAAATGACCGTAACTTGCGGTCGCGGAGTAAATAGGTCTTCTGAGATCAAGATCCCTGATAATGGCGGCAGGTCTTAAATCGAATACCTTGTTTACGATCTCAACGATCTTCGCATCTTCGATCTTACCAGTTCCGTATGTGTCGACCATTACGGAAACAGGCTTAGCTACACCGATCGCATAAGCCACCTGAACCTCACACTCGGAAGCAAGTCCGGAAGCCACGATATTCTTTGCGATATAACGCATCATGTAGCAAGCTGAACGGTCAACCTTCGTCGGATCCTTGCCTGAGAAGCATCCGCCGCCGTGACGCGCAAATCCGCCGTATGTATCGACAATGATCTTTCTGCCCGTAAGACCGGAGTCACCCTGAGGTCCGCCGACTACAAATCTTCCTGTAGGATTGATATAGATCTTTGTGTTCTCATCCATCAGTTCCGAAGGAATAACCGGCTTGATGACATTTTCCCTGATATATGCTTCAAGTTCCTCAAGAGATATATCGGCACTGTGCTGTGTTGAGATAACGACAGCATCTATCCTCTTTACCTTGTCGTCCTCATACTCTACGGTTACCTGTGATTTGCCGTCAGGTCTTAAGAAATCAGCACCATTCTTGCGGACTTCAGTAAGTCTTATCGTGAGTTTATGCGCAAGGGATATCGGCATAGGCATAAGTTCCGGCGTATCATCATTTGCATAACCAAACATCATTCCCTGATCTCCGGCGCCTGTGTCTAATTCCTTATCACCGCCGTGACGTGCCTCATAGGACTCGTTTACACCCATGGCAATATCAGGGGACTGCTCGTCTATTGACGTAAGCACAGCGCATGAATGGCTGTCAAAACCCATCTCGCTTGAGTTATAGCCGATCTCCTTGATCTTGTTCCTTACGATCGAAGGAATATCAACATAAGCGGAAGTGGTGATCTCGCCCATGACAAGGACCATTCCTGTCGTGGTGCATGTCTCGCAGGCAACACGCGCAGTACTGTCCTGCTCAAGGATCGCGTCAAGAACAGCGTCAGAGATCTGATCGCAGATCTTATCGGGATGTCCCTCAGTAACCGATTCAGAAGTGAACAGCCAGTTTCCTTTTTTGTTTCTCATTGTCTTTCCTTTCCGTTCATTGCTTTTATAAAAGAAAAACCTTCTCCTGATAAGAGAAGGCCGACGTCAAATATTACGATCCTCATCTTTCAGGTTTCCCTGCCGGAATTGGCACCGCTGCTTTCCGCGGTTGCCGGACTCTGATAACGGGCCGGTCCCTCGAGTCACTCTTGATAAGCAAAGAACTTAAATTGTAGTGGTTTGATTGTACTTATCACTCCCGTTTTTGTCAATCGCCCGGACAGTTTTTGTCATTAAGGTCCGGATGCTCTTCATAAAAAACATTCAGTCAGGCAACTTGCTAATAATATTAATTTTATACTTATGTAACTCAGGCTGCGTTTTCCCCGGACTTCCCTTGTCAGTTTTTGTCGGATTTTGTCGGTGTTATCGGACTCTCTGCGGCTTTACAATCCGCTTAAAGAAACAAGGGAGGAAACAGTTCATGGCATTCACTATTAAGATCTATGAGAAAGACGAATACATCTATTCGCTTTTGAGAAAAAGACTGAGCTGCTTCTATCCCGATGCTTATATCATTGATCCTTATCTCGATGAAAGCGATTATGAGGACAGATTCAGCGACTATACAAGAGTCATATATGATCCTCATGATACAGATCCTGAAAGTTTCTCTGACGAGATACCCTCTCCTATAAGGCTGACGGAAGACGGCGGAATAATAGACTGTGCCCGGCTCATTTCAATGCTTAAACCCGTTGAGAGCGCACCTTCACCCACACAGGCCGGATTTAAAACAGGCTCACTCTCCGCCGTCATTCCGTTTGTCTATTCTGATGTCAGGGAAAGTTTTATACGAAGTCTGTCGTTGAGTTCTTCAGATTCATTTTTCAATGTCAGACTGGATCTTACCAGCAAGCTCAGATCTTCATGGCACGGGAGATCCGGGTGCAATATGACCTCTCTCCTCGAGGCATGCAGATCCAGAAAGTTTGCTCCTGAAGACATTCTTAAGTACTGCAATATGGATGATATGGGTTTCCTTACCCCTGGCAGCACGGCAGACTACGATGACGTAAACGAACTCGGAGTTAACCGTTCGATCACACTTATGCGTCATGCCGAAAGACTTGCGCATTCAAGAAACAGAACAGTGAATGTAACCGCCGTCATCGAGGGCTTCAAAATGAAAGACCTCCCTGAACTTCTTGCAGGCTGTGATGTGGCATATATCCTTTTGCCGGCCAGAAATGCTGTTGAGGATCTAGGTTCACAGGATCTCATAGCTATGCTCACGAAAGTCCTGGGAAGCGAGAGGATAAAAGTTTATTACGCAGACGAACCGGATAAAAACGCCAGTTGCGGGAACAGCCTTATCCGCAGGAGGATTGCGGTATGAAACCCGTCAGGAACAATTATGCGGACATAAAAGAACAGATAACCTACTGTGTTCTTAACTCCTTGTCCGGCGAAGCCGATCCTTCGGATGATAAACTCCGCGAGATCATTTCAGATGTAATATCCGAGAACACATCCTATAAGATGAATCTGGATGAGAAGCGTGAAATGGCCAAAGCCGTATTTAATTCACTCCGCCGTCTGGATGTTATCGAACCTTTGATGGAAGATCCCTCTGTTACGGAAATAATGGTAAACGGTCCTTATAAGATCTTTTTTGAAAGAGGCGGAAAGCTTTACAGATCAGATCTGTCTTTCAGAGATGAGGAAACACTGAAGACGTGCATCTCATGCTTTTTCGCAAATCAGAACAGACCTCTTAACGAAGCAAATCCGATAGCGGATCTGAGGCTTCCGGACGGATCAAGAGCCAATGCGGTCCTGCCTCCTATTTCAAGGGAAACAACGGTCACAATACGAAAGTTCACAGGAATAACACACGACATCGTCTCGCTCATCAGGCAGGACTTTATCAGTGAAGAAGCTGCCCGTTTTCTGGCCGAGTGCGTCAGGAACAAGAGGACCATTTTCATATGCGGCGGCACCGGTTCGGGAAAGACCACATTCCTGAACAGTCTGAGCAGCTTCATTCCCAAGAACGAAAGGATCGTGACCATCGAGGATTCAGCCGAGCTTAATCTCCAGGGAATCGATAACCTCGTCAGGATGGAGGCACGGCTTCCGGGACCTGACGGAACCGGAGAAGTCAACATCGGAATGATGATCAGGGCATCGCTCAGAATGCGCCCGGACAGGATCATTGTCGGCGAGGTCAGAGGCAAGGAAAGCGCGGATCTTCTTTCGTGTCTCACAAGCGGACACCCGGGCTCCATGAGCACCGGACACAGCAATTCGTGTCTGGAGATGATGGACAGATTAACAGCAATGATACTTTCAGGTTCAAGTCTTCCTTATGACGCTATCCTGTCCCAGGTATCCATGGGAATAAACATAGTACTTCACATAATGAGAAGCCGCGAAGGCAAAAGATACATAGATGAGATCTGCGAGGTAATGACTCCTTCAGATCACGGTTACCGTCTCAGAACACTTTATAGAAACAAAGGAGGTGAAGGTCTTGAGCGTATTGCAAGTCCTGAAGAGATCCAAAACGCAATGGCATTCCGCGCATAAGAAGAACCGCTCCTTCCCTGTTTTTCTGGCAAAGATGATATGGGTCTACCCGTTATTCGCAGTTGCAGTCTATTTCGCTGCAAGCCTGTTCATCGGTTCCGAGATCATAAGGATCGTTCTTGCTGTAATCCTCAGCATCTTTCCCTGGAAAGAAGCCATGAAGAAAATATATTCAAATAACTACAGACACCTGAGGACACAGCTTCTTGTACTGCTTCAGGTCCTTTGCACCAGTGTGTCGAGCGGATACTCAATAGAAAAATCTTTGCTTCTGATAAGGCCCGTGATCGAAAGGACTTTCGGAAAGCGTTCCATGCTGCTGAAACCGCTTATTAATCTTGAGAACAACCTTAAGCTCCATGTAAGCCTTGAGGAATCACTCAACATTTTTGCACAACAGATAGGATTTCCCGAGACTATTCCGGTATTCCATGCACTGGCTATATCAGGCGAGATCGGGAATAACACACTTTCCATACTGAGGAGCTCCTGTCAGATGCTTTCTGAACTTAACGCAGTCCAGGGAGAGATCGCAGCATCCAATGCAGGCAAAAATGCCGAAGCGGCGATCCTGTGCGCCATGCCGTTCGGAGTTACATTCGCACTTAATTACATGAGCCGTGAATACCTGGATACTGCCAGGAACACCAGAACGGGATCTATCCTTCTGGCAGCCGCTTTTTGCTTATGTACTATAGCCTGTGCGATGCTTTTCAGATTCATGTCGCATGAACAAGGCAGAAAGGCTTATAAATCTGAACTTGCCGGCACCATTTCATCCGGAAGCAAAATACCGAAAATGCCGCTTACCGGAATCGTTAAGAAGCTGTTTCCCGCAAGTTTTATTACAGCCAGACACGAATTGTTCAACGAACTGTCGGTTAACCCCGATCTGACTTATGAGCAGTATCTGAAAAAACAGCTGCTTACAGGAACAGCCTCATTGCTCCTTAGTGCCTCAATACTGATAAGTCTTGGTAAGAGTCCTCTCTTTGCGCCCTTATTGACGGCCGCAATACTGATACTGGGCGGACATGAGATCAGAGCTGATGTGGAGCGCAAAAGAGAGGAGCTTATGAGCGATATACCATTGTTCCTGTGTCTCATATCAACTCTTCTTGAATCCGGAATGCAGCTTCCGAAAGCGATCTCGGTCTGCGCGAAAGCATTTGAAGAGAATAAGAGTCTTTCGCTGGAGATAAAGAATCTCAGAGCGATGATGCTCAGCGGCATACCGGCTTCTGACGCGGTGGAAAAATTCTCGCTGAGGATACAGATACCGGAAGCCCAGGCTGCACTCCTGCTTATAGCGAGATATGGCAGGCTCGGAACAGCAGAGGTCCTGAATATGCTTAATCTTCAGTCACAGGCATGCTGGAACTTATGCAGAAACGCATCACGCAAAAGGCAGGAACGCGAGGCATTGGGAATGATCATCCCCATGACTTTGGATTTTATAAGCGTCCTTATGGTCGCAATGACACCCGCAATTATCTCTCTCGGCATATAAAGGAGGAAAACGACTATGAGAAAGAAAGCGAAACGTAATAACAGGAAAGGCATGGGAACCGTGGAGATAGTAATCATAATCGCGGTCCTCGTCGCACTCGCTCTGGTCTTCAGGGCAGGACTTTCCGAATATGGAGAGAAAGTTATGAATTTCTGTTTTGATGATTCAAAGATAGAATCAGCATTCTGATCTGTCTCTAAGACATAGATCATTCTTTGCGTTATCAATATAGAGGAATAATTACAATGCAGATAAAAAAGGGACCCTACGGATATTACGCCATAAAGAAGTTTGATGATCCGGATATATTATGCACTTATGCCGAAGAGGTAATTGACGGAAACATCTCAGACTTCTATCTCAAACCTGATACAGAATACTTAGGTTCAGGCATTATGTGCTGTTTTGAATTTTCCGGTTTCCTGCAGATTACCGACCCGGAGTTTTCCGTATTTTCTCCGGGCAAAAAGAACATCCCTCACAAGAAAAACATTAAGAACCTGAGCATACGGCGGAAATCTGCCGGGGACCTTTTTTATTCCTTTATTAAGCTTTTAGATCACCTGATATCACCTTCCTGTATCGTTTTGGATCCCGATATGGTATTTGCGGATCCTGAAGGTATAACGGTCAAGCTGTGCTGCCTTCCTGTAAAGAGCAAGCCCGATGAACTTTGTCTTTCTTCACTGAATGCCGAAAGGCTTGAAAGACTTCTTAACTGTGATTTCTTTAAAAGCGTTTTATCGGCCGATGAGATCAATGCCCTGGTTTACAGTGTAAGAGAAAATAACGAAGAACTGTTCTTAAGAACGGCCTGTAAGATAAAAGGATCCGAAGAAAAAAAGGAAGATCCTCTTCCCTTTCTGAATACCGGAACAAAAAAAGCTAAACATGATAAGAAACATACAGGAAGGAAGTATACCAAGGAAGAAAAGGATCTTATGATCGCCTGCCTGTCTTCCTTTTTATCGTTTGTATTAATGGCCGGAAAGATGCTTCTTCCATGCTTTCTTTTCTTCTTTCTGGCTCTGGTTATCCTGACAGTGGCTATACTTAACCGGAAAAAACGCGAATTATCCGTACACAAAGAGGAATCACTGAAAATAGCAAAACAGAGAAGCTCGATCCTGTTCTCAGAAAGTCCGTCAGCCGACACAATCATCACTTCATCCGAAGAAGAACGAACCGGAGAATCCGGAACTTTTCAGCCGCTTATTACAGGTCAGTTATCATTGATCTCAGAGATCAATGGGGTTAACCCCCAATACTCGCTCTATTTAGATGAGACCTGTATCGGATCCGATTGTTTCCTTTCAGACATTGTGATCGATGACCCTCATGTGGCTCCGCTTCATGCGGTAATAAAACAGATTAACGGTTCATTCTATCTTGAACCTTCAAAAGGCACCGGCAAAACATATCTGGAAGACTCACCGGTCGAAAACGGAAAAATATATGAGATCAAATCAGGACAGAAGATAACCGTCGGTAATATAGAGTTCAGGTTTGCAACTGAAAGACTTGCCAAAAACGCTTACTGAAGTCTGGGAAGAACACCGCCTGGGAACTCACTGTTCTTAAACCCTGCAAGTCTTTCCTTCTGCTGCTCGGAACCATATTTTTCAACGAAACGCATTCTCGCAAGTGCGCGTTTGCCTTTTGCCAAACTGTCTTCAGGAAAAACCTGCTGACCTTCAGCATTATGATGTGTCTTCAACTCTTCAACAGCTGCCTTATAAGACTCAACGATACGCCTTATCCTTAAGCCTTCAGGCCATTCAGCGGAGTTGCATACTATAAGCGCAAGCATACCGCTTATCTCGCAGTAACCCTCCGACAGCATACAGTGTTTGATCTCCTGATTGATACGTATCGTACATATTCCCGGCTCAATTGCCGCAACGAAAGGAGAATGCCCTGCCATGAAGCCGAACTCACCATCAATGGTGGGAATGCTGACACTGCTCACCAGACCTTCGAAAAAACTTTCGTAAGGAGTAATGATCAACAGGTTTATCTTGTGACTAACGTTATCTGCCATATGTAAGATCAGGGTGTGAGTTCTTTATAAGCGCTGATGATGTCATCAAGTCCGCCCTTCATGAAGAAGCACTGTTCGGGGATGTGATCCAAAGAGCCCGAGATAAGCTCGCCGAAAGCTTTTATGGTCTCTTCAACCGGCACATATCTAGGTGCGAAACCGGTGGAATCAGCAGTTACAAAGAACGGCTGTGACAGATATCTCTGAACCTTACGAGCGCGGGATACCATGATCCTGTCAGCTTCCGAAAGTTCCTCCATACCGAGGATCGCAATAATGTCCTGGAGTTCCTTATATCTCTGGAGCATCTCCTGAACCTTACGCGCAACATGGTAATGCTCGGAACCGACCACGTCTTCAGTAAGGACTCTCGATGAAGACTCAAGAGGATCGACCGCAGGATAGATACCAAGCTCGACTACCGCACGGGACAATACGATGTTTGCATCAAGGTGGGCAAACGTCGTTGCCGGAGCAGGGTCCGTGATATCGTCCGCGGGAACGTATACAGCCTGAATAGAAGTGATAGAACCGTTTCTTGTGGATGTGATCCTCTCCTGAAGTTCTCCGACTTCCCCTGCCAGCGTAGGCTGATAACCTACTGCTGAAGGAATACGGCCGAGCAGAGCGGAAACCTCGGAACCCGCCTGAACGAATCTGTAGATGTTGTCAATAAACAGGAGTACATCCTTATGTTTTTCATCTCTCAGATACTCAGCCATCGTAAGACCGGTAAGAGGCGCTCTCATTCTCGC
>CACYRM010000010.1 GCA_902776845.1 Oscillospiraceae bacterium | reverse complement strand
TGAAGTGAATCAGCCGTAGGATCGAAGCCGATGTAGAAAGATACGCCGGGCTTGCTCAGCAGCTCATAGATCTCATCCCTGTGTGTTGCCTGTGAGAAGTAACCTCTCTCTTCGAGCACATCAAAAACATTTCTGTACATATATTCCTCCAAACTAATTGTTTACTCTTTTATCGCTCAGACTCCGAGCTTGATATAGTCGATCGCCGCAAGCGCCGCAACAGCGCCGTCAGCGCAGGCTGTCGTGAGCTGTCTTACCTTCTTGGTCCTTGCGTCACCCGCCGCAAAGATTCCCTCGACATCAGTCTTACAGTTCTCACCTGCCTCGATATATCCGCCTGTAAGCGTGATCAGATCCTTGAAGTCAGCCGTCTTAGGCTCCTGGCCGATAGCGACGAACAGACCGTCAACATCGATATTCTTTTTGCTGCCGTCTTCCCTGTTCGTAAGTTCGAGGCCCGTGAGCTTCGGTTCGCCGAGAAGGCTCTCCACGACATAGGGAGTAATGATCTCGAGATTCGGCAGTTTTTTCGCGGCTTCGACAAGAACGTCTTCAGCTCGGAATTCATTTCTGCGGTGTATAAGATATACCTTGCCCGCAATGCCTGCAAGATAGATGGCATCTTCCACTGCGGTATTTCCGCCGCCGGTGACCGCGACCGTCTTGCCCTTATAGAACGCTCCGTCGCATGTGGCGCAATAGGAAATACCCTTTCCGAGAAGTTCTTCTTCCCTTGCGATGCCCATATGGCGGTTCGATGCGCCGACTGCGAGGATAACCGCTTTTGCAGTATCGGTCTTTCCTGAGCCGAGTGTTACCTCAAAGCCGGAATCTGTTTTAGAGACGGCGGTAACCTTATCGAATTCAAGGACCGCGCCGAGGTTCATTGCCTGGTTATAAAGGTCCTGGGCAAAATCAAAACCGGAGATCTTCGCGATCGCAGGATAGTTCTCGATCTCGGGGGTATTGATGATCTGACCGCCGTACATCTCGGCTTCATAGATCACCGTATTCATTCCCGCGCGTCTTGCATAGATAGCTGCCGACAGTCCCGCCGGACCTGCGCCTATGATAATGATATCAGCCATAGATCAACCTTCCTTTCCGTTGACGAGCATGTCAAATCTAGCGTGTGCTTCCGGGTCCGTTTTCTGCAGAGAAATCACCTTGCCTTCCCTGCTGATAAAGCAGTGTTCGCTCGTTCCCGTGCATCTTACCTGTTCCGTCACCTTGTCAAAAACCGTATATTTTATGTCAAACCTGACACCGGTATATCTCGTGATCTCGGCGCGGATAACGACCGTATCACAATATTTTGCCATGGTCTTGTACTTGGCGGTAAGACCAACCACAGGGCTTATGATCCCCATCTCTTCCATGCCTTTATAACCGAGTCCGATCTCTTCAAACAGCTTTGTCCTGGCCTCTTCAAACCACCTGATATAGTTTGAATGGTGGGTTACGCCCATCTGATCCGTCTCGTAGTACTGCACGAGATGTTCGCAATCGGTTATTGCAGCCATGCGAAAATGCCTCCGTCTAAATAGATTATTTTATTTTATTTATGGCAGGGTTAACTGTCAATTAAACAACTGTCATTCTGCTCCAAAACATATATAATTGCATCTATGGATACCGAACTCTTCATCCTGATCACTGACATCATCGGCACTGTCGCTTTCGCGGTGTCGGGTGCAATGGCTGGTATCCGCAAGAAAATGGATATCTTCGGCGTCAACATTCTGGCGCTCCTGACCGCCACAGGCGGCGGCATCATAAGAGATCTCGTCACCGGATCAACGCCTCCTGCCGCTTTTAAAAATCCTTTTTTCGTAATAATCGCGGCGATCGCCGCAAACATAACATTCATATTCGTCTGGTGGCAGCACAAGAATAATAAGAATGTCTCGGAGAAGACACGCGCCATCTACGACAAGGTCTTTTTCTGGTTTGACACGATCGGCCTTGCAGCCTTCACCGCTGACGGCGTGCACACGGGCCTTTTGGGACCTTATGCCGGCAATGCTTTTCTCGTAGTGTTCCTCGGAGTCGTAACCGGTGTCGGCGGCGGAGTATTAAGAGATGTCCTCTCGCTCGAAATGCCGGTCATCTTCGTAAAGCACATATATGCATGCGCATCGATCATCGGTGCCGCTGCGGTATATATCGTTTATATCGTAATGGGTTCCGCCGAAGCGGCTATGCTCACGGGTTTCTTCTTCGTCTGCGTAATAAGGTTCTGCGCGGCGCACTACGGTTGGAATCTCCCGAAGGCGTATAAGAACGAATGAGTTTTAACGCCGGCTTTCGACCGGCGTTTTTCATGATCTCTTCAGTTTCAGTTGCAGTCAGGCACTGCCCTGATGGCAGCCAGAAGTTCGTCAAATTCCTCGAATGCCGGAACATCCGGATTGTCGGCAATGATCTTTTCCGTGCTCTTGAAAAGGAATCCGGCCTTGGACGCCTTGATCATGGCAAGGTCGTTATAGGAGTCGCCTGCGGCAATCGTCTCAAAGCCGATAGACTGAAGGGCGCGTACTGTCGAGAGCTTGGAATCCGTGATCCTCATCTTGAAGTCATCGATCATGCCGTCTTCACCGACGATCAGGGAATTGCAAAACAGTGCGGGATAGCCGAGCTTCTTCATGAGCGGCATCGCGAACTGTGTGAAAGTATCACTGATAATGATGACCTGCATATCCTTGCGGAGTTCATCGAGGAATTCCTTCGCACCGGGCAGAGGATCGATCGAAGCGATAACATCCTGGATCTCCTTAAGTCCCAGACCGTGTTCCCTTAAGATCCCGAGTCTCCAGTGCATGAGCTTATCATAGTCGGGTTCGTCCCTCGTGGTGCGTGTCAGCTCCGGGATCCCGGTCTTCTTTGAGAATTCGATCCAGATCTCGGGGACCAGAACACCTTCCATATCAAGACAAACAATATTCATAAGCAATACCTCCGTTAAATCCTTGCGTATATAAATGAGCCGGAATCATAACCTAAACCATACATTCCAAAGACCAAAGTTGCAATAACGAGAGCCATAAACGCTGCCCAGAGGACAACAATACCCTTGCTCCTCAGAGCCGGAATAACCAGCTTCGGCTTATCGTCTTCGCCCGGAACATATTTATATGCGTCAACCGCAGCAAGTATCAGAACACCGGTGATGAGAACAATAAGGTTCGGAAGATTCATTCCGGAAGATGAGAAGTTTGCCCAGTTAAAGGCTGCTCCCCTGCGGAAGATCGCGGCATACATGTCTATGGCATCCGCAACTGTCGCGGACCTGAAGAATACAAAGCCCGTAAGCATCAGGATAAAGGTCCTGACAGACTGGAATATCCTGAAGTACAGTTTATCCGCGCCGATCTTGGGCCTTATCTTCTTTGACAGCGGCTCGAAGATCATGCCGAGCACGATATAGATAAAGTGCAGGATTCCTGAACCGATAACGTAATTCCAGAGTCCGCCGTGCCAGTAACCGACAGCGAACCAGAGGATAAGCAAAGCGATATATGTAGGGACCTTCTTGCCGTTCTTCTTGCCGAACTTCGCCTTGGACCAGTCACCGATCTTTATAAGCGGCTCACTCTTAAGTACCGGATACATGAGGTAATCCCTGAGCCATGCGCCGAGCGTGATGTGCCATCTTCTCCAATACTCTTTTACCGTCTTTGAGAAGAAAGGACAGTTGAAGTTCTCGGGCAGTTCTATGCCGAGCATATGTGATACGCCGATAACGACCTCCATGCATCCCGAGAAATCGCAGTACAGCTGGATTGCAAAGAACACTACGCCGACAGGCACATACCAGCCGGTGAAATTAACATGGTCGCCGAATATCTGGTTGACGGTAATTGCCGCGCGGTCGGCTATTACGAGCTTTTTGAAGAATCCCCACGCGATCCTTACCGCACCTTCACTGATCCTTTCGAAAGAGAACTTAACCTCCTTCGCCTTTTCGAACTCCGCTGAAAGCGAAGCATAAGTATTCATAGGACCGGACATGAGCTGCGGGAAGTATGACGAGAAAAGCAGAACTTTGAAAAAGTTCTTATCTGGTGCTATCTTCTCCCATCTGCAGTCAAGGATATATCCCGTTGTCTGAAGCACATAGAAGGACATTCCGACAGGAACCGCGTAGAGGAAGAACGTGTTTGCCGTATCAGTCGCGCCGAAAAGGAGATTCAGTCTCTCAGCCGCAAGACCGATAACGTTGTAGTACTTGACCGCACAGAGCAGCGCGATGTTGATGATCACCGTAACCGCCGTGGCGGCATTTCTGGCGCCGTTGCTCTTTCCCGGGCCGGCCAAAAGACCGCCTATATAGCAGAGCACCGACGAGACAAGAACAAATACCAGTGTGTAAAAACCCAGGAATCCCGCAAAAGCAAGGCTTGCCGCCAATACGACCCAGAGCCTCAGGCTCTTCGGCAGGACATAATAAAGCAGCAGGACCGCAGCAACGAATACAAGAAAAAGCGAGGATACCAGCGACATTAACAGTTCCTTATGAGAGGTGGGCTATGATCCTGTCGACCATCTCGCCGACATTCTTAAGACCGGTCGTCTCACCCATCGTGAACTTGATGCCGAAGCATCTTTCAACTGCGACAATAAGATTGATGTGCTCCAAAGAATCCCATCCGTCTACATCAGAAGCAACAGTGGAGTCATTTACAGTGATGTCCTCGTCATCGAAAACATCCTGAAAAACTTCGTTAAGCTTGTCGTAAATCTCTTCTCTGCTCATTATCAGTATCTCCTTTTCAGGGGCTTATATTCAGTTTACCTTGATCGCCGTGTTGCCGCTCTCATGAGGCTTATCCAGATCAAGGATCCATTCGGAATTGCCTTCCTCATCCTCCGAGGTCTTTGTAAAACCCTGGAGGGCGTAAAAATCCCTGACCATTTTATTCTTTGCGGTCGGATAATAATACCCTTTGATCTTTGTGATATTTCGTGATTTTGCCTGTGCGATCAGTTCATCCATCATGGCAAATTCCATACCGCGCTTTAAGACCCTGCAGCTCATAAGCCACAGATCGATGTGGAACGTGTCACCTTCCGCATGCCCGAAAGTAACCGCAACCACGCCGTTATCGCCGAACCTGTCCTCAAGTCTGCCGTAAAGCGTAATATAATCCGGGTCAGACGCATAGTTCTCGATATCAGCCTGTGAACAGCGCTTCGTCGTAAGATTGAACTGATTGCTCTTATTCGTAAGTTCGGCTATGCGCGCCATGTATACCGGAGCAAAAGGCTTTATCTCCGCCTTCATATCAAGCGACTTCAAATAATCGTCGTAATTCTCGAAAGAAGCCGAAGCCTTCGCGCGTTCCATATTTGCCTTGTACATTCCGCCGCGCTTCAAGTCCTCTTCCGATATTCCGGTCACCTCGAAGAATCCGTTTGAATCGAGCACGTCGATATAGGTCTCCGGCGCGCCTACCTGAGGAACGGAAATACCCGGGATCTGGTTCTCCACAAGCGCTCTTTCAACCGGATTGTCATCAACAAAGACAAAGCTGTCGGAACCGATATTGAGTTCGGACGCAATGTTTGCGATGTTGCGGTCCTTGTTCTCCCAGTTGGCCTTGATGATGATGAAATCATCCTGCTTGAGCGTTGAATCCGGCCTTGCAAGACCTGCCAGCGCGTTCTCCTCATCATTCTTTGACGCGACAGTAAGAAGAATGCCAAGATCCTTATGAGCCTTAATGTACTGCTGGAACTCCGTGAAGAGCTCGGACTCGGCGTCCTCATGACCTATCCTGATATTCTCCGGACCGTCATCTCCCACGATGCCGCCCCACAGGGTGTTGTCCATGTCGAGAGCGAACGCCTTCTTGTTCCTGCCGTATACCGCCTTGATGATGCGGGCGAGATTGAACGCAAAATCAGGGATCGCGGAAACGCTCAAAGCGTACTTATATCTGTACCAGTCGCCCGGATCCGCCCACTTCTTTATGCCGTAAACGGCGGAAACATAGTTAATGTCGTTTATGAAGAAATTTTCATGTGTCTGGGCGTATTGGCAGAACCTGCCGTTCAGTCTGTTGATAAAGTTAAGTCTGCCGTGGATATTCGAAAAATCGCTGTTGCCCAGGAGCCTGTAGTACGGCTGCTCGAAGTTATTCTGGATGACCGTGCACTTATAGCGCTCTGCCAGAGAACTCCAGACCTGTCCGAATCTTCCCATGGTTTCCTCAACCAGGGCATCGATCTGCTCCGGAGTATCCGTGATCTTGGGGAAATCAGTGATATTTCTTGAAGTCGTGTGGATAAATACGAGGTCTGGCTTGAACTCATCCAGTTCAGGATTCCCGAAAACAGCATCCTGATAATACTGGTTATACTCGGACTCATAGAACTCGGGCCTGATCCCGTAGTTCAGCAGGAAAAGCTCCAGTATGAGCTTGATATCGCTTGTGGTCGATCCTCCGAGGATCGCGATCCTTTTATCGATATACCGTATCCCCTCCCTCGCCAGAAGCTCTCTTCTGATTGCCTTCTTCTTGCGAAGGATATAATCGGAATCGTAAGGATATTCAAGCTGTTTCATCCTGTTCCTCCAAATCTGATAATTCCACTCGTATTATCATAACATTTTAATCCTTAAAACATCTTATTATAAGGGTAAGTTTGTATAATATGCAGTCAGCCATTCTATTTTTCGCGTGATATAACTAGGAGCGGTGGTTATTTAGAACGTTTCTTAATGGTTTTTATGGAGTGAATTTTGGAAAGTCTTCGTTTTTTACTTGATGTGGCTCTGATCCTGCTTACCGCAAAGATATTCGGTATCATTGCCCGCAAACTCCACGCCCCTGAGGTAGTCGGAGAGATAATTGCAGGTCTGCTCATCGGACCTGCGGTATTAGGTCTTGTCGGACAGTCCGACTTCATCAGCAAGATGGCCGAGATCGGCGTAATCATGCTCATGTTTGAGGCAGGTCTGTCCACGGATATGAAAAAGCTCAAACAGACGGGACTCAAGGCAACTGCCATCGCCTGCGCGGGTGTTTTCGTGCCGGTCGTTCTCGGAGTCGTCCTCTTCATGAGTTTTTACGGTTTCGGACCTGTCGGTTCGGAGCAGTTCATCAAGGGACTATTCATCGGAACCCTTATGGCCGCGACATCCGTAAGCATCACGGTAGCGGCTCTCAAGGAACTCGGGAAACTCAGCAGCACGGTCGGAACAACGATCGTAAGTGCCGCCATCATCGACGACGTCATCGTAATCGTCGTCCTTACGTTCGTCTTAAGCGCAAAGGGCTCCGGTTCATCGGTATGGATAACCATGCTCAAGGCCATTATGTTCTTTGCCATCGCCATATTAACGGGATTTATCGTCTACAAGGCATTCCAGTGGCTCGATGCCAGATATGAACATACGAGAAGGATCCCGATCGCGGCTCTCGTTTACTGCATGATAATGGCTTATGTCGCCGAAAGGTATTTCGGTATCGCGGACATCACAGGCGCTTACGTCGCAGGTGTCGTCCTCTGCAACCTTCACGATGTCAAATACGTTGAGCGTAAGGTCGACGTCAGTTCATACATGGTCTTCGCCCCTATCTTCTTCGCGGGTATCGGTCTCAAAGTCTCCTTCGAGAGCATGAATCCCACGCTCATTCTGTTCTCCGTTGCCTTCGTTGCAGTCGCGCTTATATCAAAGATCATCGGCTGCGGTCTGGCATCCAGGATATGCGGGTTCAAGTGGAATGATTCGCTGAAGATCGGCATCGGAATGATGACACGCGGCGAAGTCGCGCTTATCACAGCTCAGAAAGGTCTTCATGCCGGGCTCATAACTTCTGACTATTTCACGGCGGTTATCCTTATGATCCTGGTCAGTTCGATCCTGGCGCCGATTCTTTTGAAAGTTCTTTATAAATCAAATAAATCCACCTGAGAATCCAACGGCATGTGCTAATATAAATCATATGGAGAACAAAGAGATCAACAATCAGGTACTTATACCGATAGTCATCCCTTCCTATGAGCCTGACGACAGACTTATAGCGTTGCTCAATGATCTCGATGCCAAGGAAATGGGGCCCGTCATCATAGTTAACGACGGCAGTTCCGAAGAGTACGATCATATTTTCGACCAGGCCGAAGCCATAATAGCCAAGCGCGGAGGAATGCTCATCTCATACCGTCCGAACAAAGGAAAAGGCAGAGCTCTCAAGACCGCGTTCTCATATATTGCGGAGAATATGCCAGGAGCTTTAGGCTGTGTCACCGCCGATTCCGACGGACAGCACACACCGGAATGCATAAATAAGATCTTCGATGCATTCAGGGAACACCCTGACGATCTCATAATGGGTGTCCGCGAATTCAATAAAAAAGATATCCCGTGGAAGAGCTGGTTCGGCAATACGGTAACGATAAAGGTCTTCTCTTATGTTGCCGGAATGAAGGTAAATGACACCCAGTCCGGTCTTCGCGGCATACCTTTCAGGTTTATGAAAGAACTCATAGACTGCAAAGGCGAGCGCTTTGAGTTTGAGACCCGGATGCTTCTGGAGTGTGCCGGCAGATATGGTCTGACGGAGATCCCGATCAAGACGGTCTATGAGTCAAAGGAGAATCACCAGACACACTTCCGTCCCGTGGCTGACTCCATAAGGATCTATAAGATACTCGGGAAGAAATTCTTCCTTTATGTCTTCGCATCGCTGTCTTCATTCGTCATAGACATAATCCTCTTTCATCTGTTCACGCTGCTGTTCAAGGATACTTTTCCTGCCATGTATATAACTTATGCGACAGTCAGCGCCAGGGTGATCTCGGCAGTCTACAACTATTTCATCAATTATAAAGTCGTTTTCAAGAGCAGGGCTTCAAAAGCCGTCTCGCTTACCAAATATGCACTTCTTGCGGTCATACAGATGAGCCTCAGTGCCGGAACGGTAAGCCTCATAGTCTTCCTGCTCCCGAATGTATGGGAGACTCTGGTAAAGGCCATCGTTGACACATTGCTGTTCTTCATAAGTTATTCAGTCCAGCAGAGACTCGTTTTCCGCGCTCCAAAAAACGGCAATTCCAATGGAAAGGATCCTCAGAAATAACTGATGACTAAATATATCGCGATCGGGGTCTTCCTGATAATGTACATATTGATGATCGTCCTGCCGAAAAGACGCGCGGTCGTCGCTTTATCCGCAGCAGTGATAATGGTCGCCGCGCAGGTCCTTCCGGTAAGCAAGATCCTTCCATCGATCGACTGGAACGTGCTTATGATGATATTCGGCACAATGGTCATCGTGGATTATTTCATAGAATCGAAAATGCCCAACAAGATCGCCGAGGCACTCTTAAGGCTCTCGCCCAATGTAATGTGGGTAACGATCATCATGTCTCTTTTCTCGGGCATCATATCAGCATTTATCGATAACGTCGCGACAGTCCTGATGGTCGCTCCGGTAGGTCTTGCGATCTGCAGGAAACTCAAGATCAACCCCGTTCCCATGATCATCTCGATCGCCGTCTCATCGAACCTTCAGGGTGCCGCAACGCTCGTAGGTGATACGACTTCAATCATGCTCGCGGCTGCGGACAATATGAACTTCAATGATTTCTTCTGGATGAACGGACGCCTCGGCATGTTCTTCGCGGTCGAGCTGGGCGCTGTCCTTACGATACCGATAATGATGATACTTTTCCGCAAGAACCGCCAGCCGGTAACAAGCGACGAGCACACCAAGGTAACAGATTATGTGCCTACGGTCACCATGCTCGGTCATGTGGTACTTCTCATCATCGCTTCCTTCTTCCCGGACACACCTTCCTGCACCAACGGCATCATCTGCATGGCATGCGGTATCCTTACCATAATCTGGGAACTGATAAAGCAGAAGTCAACAAAGGGCATGGTCCATTCACTCAAGGCCATGGACTATGACACAATGCTTCTCCTCTTAGGCCTCTTTGTGGTTATCGCTTCGATCAGGGAAGCCGGGATCATCAATGACCTCGCAGGCTTTATTGCAGGTGTCGGCGGCAACAACAAGTTCGTTATGTTCACAATAGTCGTCTGGGGTTCTGTCCTCATCTCGGCATTCATAGACAACATCCCTTATGTGGCAACGATGCTTCCTCTCCTTGCGGGTGTCGCTTCGGCGATGAACGTCGAGCCGCATTTCCTTTTCTTCGGTCTTCTTGTGGGAGCGACATTGGGCGGCAACCTCACACCGATTGGCGCTTCGGCAAACATCGCAGGCGTCGGTATGCTCAAAAAGGAGGGCTATGAGGTAAGCTTCGCCGATTTCATGAAGATAGGCATCCCCTTCACGCTGACCGCCGTCATCTCAGGATACCTGTTTGTCTGGTTCATCTGGGGACCGTAATAATCCCGCCGTACACGATCACGGAAATAACAAAGGGCTGCTCATTCAACGATGAGACAGCCCTTTATAAGATTCTGTTATTGTAATCCGTCAGCCCTCTTCGCCGTAGAAAGCCTCATATGCCGCTTCGGCAAGAGTACCGCTTGCGTTAGAGATTACAGTACTGTCAGGTGCAAGAAGCCTGTAGCTCCTCTCACCCAGAGAACCGATAGGCATCTGTCCGTCGATTCCAAGAAGGATATTGTAGAAACAATCGGTAAGGACCGAATCAAAGACTTCCCTCAGAAGCTCGTCGCTTGCGCCTGCAGCCCTCAGCTTGGCGATCTGTTCTCCGGCCATATTATCTGTACTGCTTAGATAGGTCTCGAGCATTGCGTCTTTTTCTTCTCTGGCTGCCTTAGCAAATAATAATGCATCCATTACCGGTATCCTCCGATTTTGCACGTTTTGTATATTTTATCAAGAACAGACCCCGATAGCAAAGTTTTTGATAAGTTCCGACCAGGGTCTTCCTTACTTCAGGGCCTTCAGAAGATCGACCATCTCGTAACGGAAGATCATATTGTTCATTGGCACTGAGATAAGCGGATACATGACATCGCCGGTTCTCATGTAATAGTGATTTGAAAGAACCATCTCCGCATTACTGACATAAGGCTTGAGAGAAGCCTCATACGCACTCTTTTCGAGGCGGGTACCGCTTCCTGAGAAATAATCATATGTATAGGAATAATCATCATCGTCCATGTTCAGTCGCTGTTCCTCATAGTAACTGTCGATCTCAAGATAATTGTGATCATAGACATGAGTCTCTGTCGTATACAATGATTCCTCACCGTGCGCATAAGTGATAACAAGCTCGTCCTGAGTGGTATACATTATGAATTCACCGCCGCCGCCTGCCAGATAAAGGATATTCGGGATGACTATCACCGGGAAAGCCTCGCCTGCAAACTCATTGTAGGAATAAATATAAAGATCACAGGCATATACGGCGTTGGGCTCACAGCAAAGGACATACAACTCGGGGATATTGTTGCCGTCGATATCATACAGGCCGCAGGTATTGGTCTGATAGTAATTGTTCTCACAGTCTTCTATCAGATTCTTATTCGCCTCAAGAATGTTGAGATAAGCGTCAATTGCCTTGTCATAACTGTCACCGAAATATGTTCCGTTCGGCGCCTCTCCGGTAGGGTATATAGAAGGATCAGTATCCGTGGGAGGATCCTCGGTGACCAGCGGATCATTGCTGAATGTGGGAAGAACATTTATAAAGTCGAAAACCTTACTGAGATTCGAGATCTTGGAGATCTTCCATTCCCCTTTCTCGAGTTCGAAATCCAGCTTGCCCTTTACGGTTATCGTATCCCTGGATCCTTTGAGCCAGTCTACGACATCCATGTAATCGATGCATGACTCATTGAAATAGATAGACTCCCAGTCAACAAGCTCATACTTGACCTTGACCGAAGCCTTATCGCCGTCGATCTCGATGGCATCGCTCTTGTAATCGATCTCGATCGTGGAAGCGATATATCTGGCGCAGTCAGCAAAGCCGTCACCGTCCATACTGGCTATATAATCAATATCCAGCAGATGTTCCGTTGTTTCATAGTCCTTATCGTCATCATCCCAGTTCGTAAGATCGAGGACACCGTCAGCATCGAAATCATTAAGCGCATCCACGTAATCACCCATAATGTCTTCGATCTGCTTTACGGCTTTCTCGTTTTTGTTGCATCCTGCAAATCCCAGTAACATTGAGGATGCAAGAACAACAGATGTCAATTTCTTAAACTTCATACCCGCCTCCTTAATTATTCTCAATTAATGTAATTAAATTCATATACTACACCCCGCCGGTCTTCACGGAAACCACGGGAACGGAATGGATAAAACCCAATACTTCATTAAGATCATAGATCTGACACAGCCTCCATCTACCATCAACCTTTTCGAAAACAATATTGGTGAATACAGTCATAGTTTCATCTGAGTTTCTAAGGTCATTTAAGACATCATCATAGCTTTCATGGGGCCAGGAGTAGACCGTCCGCCAGTCCACAAGCTCATACTGCACTTCCAGAGATGCTTTATTTCCGTAACTCTTCAGAGCCTTGATGTCATAATCGATCATTATAGTGGATGCTATATATCCGGCGCAGGATACAAAGCCTTCCCCCTCTGTATCGCCGTAGTAAGTTACATCGAGCAGATCTTCGATATTCGAGTAATCGAAATCATTTTTGTTCCAGTCCGTAAGGACCCTTAAGCCGTCGCAGTCAAGGCTGTTCAGAGACGTATTAAAGCTCTTCAGCAACCCGTCTATGGCGGGCATATCCTTCCGGGCTCCAACCGTGCCGCAGCCCGAAGATCCGATGACCACAGCAGTACTCAACACCGCCGCCACTGCTCTCTTAAGCTTCATAAAACTCTTTGCCTTAAATGATTAGCGCCGGCTGGCTATTGCCAACCGGCGTTTTGAAGTTTACTCGTGCTCGTTGAGTCTTGCGATAATGTCAGGCAATGCCGCGTCAACCTTATCATTATCAAGCTGGCATGTTCCGGCATTTGTATGACCGCCGCCGCCGTATGCGAGACAAAGCTCACCGATATCGGTCGTACCGTTCTTGTTTACGATAGACTTGCCGATCATAACGGCTGTATTCTGCTTCTTGAATCCCCACGCAACGTGAACGCTCATCTCGACCTCGGGCCACATTGCATAGAGCATGAATCTGTTGCCTGCATAGATCGTCTCGAGAGGTCTTAAGTCAAGCACTGCAACCTTGTCATGGATCTTGACGTTCTCTTCAAGCTGCTTTTTGAACAGTTCCTGCTGCTCGAAATAGAGGTCAGTACGTTCCTTTACGTCAGGGAGTGCCAATACTTCCTTGATCGTGTGGTTTGTGCAGTAGTCAATGAGCTCCATCATGAGCTGGTAGTTGGAGATCCTGAAGTCGTGGAAACGGCCGAGACCTGTTCTTGCGTCCATTATGAAGTTCATGAGTACCCAGTCCGTCGGATTAAGGATCTCGTCGACGGTAAAATCAGCCGAATCGCCCTTATCGACCGCTGTCATGATCTCCTCGGTTACGGTCTTGAATGTATCAGCTCCGCCGTAATAGTTATAAACGACTCTTGCCGCTGACTTTTCGCAGATGCAGATATACTTGTTGCCGAAAGCCTCATGGTCGGTTCTGATAAGCTCACTCTCATGGTGATCGAATGCCAGACCTACTCTGGGATCAAAAGGAAGATTCGTTGTGATGTCATTCTCGGTAATATCAACTTTGCCGTCCTGAACATCCTTAGGGTGAACAAACTTGATCTCACCGATAATATCCAACTCTTTGAGGAGCATTGCGCAAACAAGTCCGTCAAAATCACTTCTGGTTATCAGTCTCTTTTTTTCCATTAGTAAGTTCCTCCCTGATTGTTTTATTGTGGCAGACATACCCCTGCCGCACAAAGATTCTAAAGTAAATTTTATATAAAAAATACGCCAATTTCAATGAGGACAGGGGCCCTATGAGCATGTGTTAACACAGTTTTCACGGCATTTTTACCTTGACGCAACACCTGACGGCCGTTATTGTAGGATTATCAGATAAAAGTCATAAGAGGTTATAAGGGATAATGAAAAGATCTGTGAACAAGAGCGTTTTTGCATTATTGATCGTTGCGGTCCTGCTCCCGTCGGTCTGTTCATGCTCTTTTTTCAAGAAGAATAAAGTCCTGACGGCCGCTTCTGAATTCGCTGATGCCGTAAGGTTCGGAGATGCCTCTGAGATAATCAAAAAGACCGACGGCCTTGACCGTGAATCCAAGAGGAATATCAAGAGTCTCTTTAGCGTTGATGATTATTCCGACGAGGAGTGTACATACCTTGCCCACATGATGAGTTCAATGACGACTGAGATCGACGGAAGTTCCGTAAAGGTCAGCAAAGATACTGCCTCGGTCGGTATGAGTTTTACCATAGCCGATCACAACAGTCTTCAGGGCGGCGATTATGCCGATATCAACGCTCTCGCGGACGCAGTCGACAACTGCGGCACGAGGACCATCGACATCACCGTGGAATTCATTGAGGATGACAAGATATGGTATGTCACCAATTTCGATGACCCTGAATTCACTGATCTTTTCTCGTTCATCACAGATCCCATGCCCGCTATCGGAAAAGGCACGCTTATTAAGACAGCCGGGATCATAGCGGAGTCAGTCATTAAAGATGACCCTTCGATCGCCATAACAAACGCAGCCACTCCGGAATCGCCGGATATGATCGATCTGCCCTCTTATCTTACAGGTCTCTTTGATCTGAACAGCGATCTGTCAGATGAAGACAGGGCTTTCAGAGCCGCCGTGCTCAGCACCATGACTTATGAGGTCGACGAATCCAGTTTGAAGATCGACAGCCGCACAGGGTCAATCGATATCCGTATTACCATGGCGGATTATGAGACCCTCGCCGGAAAGGAATTCAAAAAGATCGACGATATCGCCCCTGCCGTTCAGGCATGTCCTTCAAAGACATATAAGTTCACATGCGAATTCGCGAGAAACTATGCTGTCTGGTACGCGACCAATCTCGAGTCGGAAGAATATGCCTCTTTCCTTAAATACAAGGATTTCAGGGTCAGCATGAAGACCATAGACGGAACATACACTGCGAGAGTTGATATCACCGATAATTTCAAAGCGTACATCACTAAAGAATTCAATGTCAGTCTGCCGGCGGATGTGGAAGGCAGGATCTATATCGTCTCAACTCTTGTCTTAAAAAACGGACAGTATGAGGTGACGATCGACCGAGACTCGCTCGCAGCTGACATTAAGAACTTCGTCGAGACAAACATCGACAAGATAATAATGAACACCCTCGGAACGACATCAAGCCTGGCGCTCGACACCATGGCCAAGCTGGCGGGATATGCCGATTATGCCGATATGAGAAGTAAGATCCTAGCCGAGGTTACAGGAAGTCTGGATACGATCGACACCTCCGGAATGGAAAGCTCGGGAACCTTCACCTTCAACGACAATCTGGTCACGCTCAAGTCAAAGACCGACACGCTGACAGGAATGATCGACAACTTCGGTGTGATCACCGTCACGGCTCCCGTAACCGATCCTGATGCCAAAAAGCTTTTGGGTTCTGACACGATCACCCTGCCGTATAAGAAGGTCTGATCTCCCCTTTTCACAGTCAAATATATCATCGAAAAAGGCTGCCCCGAAAGGCAGCCTTCTATAATTCAGATCTTTATTCAACTTACTTCTTGATTATCAGCGACTCACCTGTCATCTCAGCAGGCTGGGGAAGTCCCATGATCTCAAGGAGTGTGGGAGCGATGTCGCAGAGACGGCCGCCCTCACGGAGCGTGTACTCAGGATCGTAGTTGTAGAGAATGAACGGAACGGGGTTCGTTGTATGTGCAGTGTGAGGCTGCATTGTCTCGAGGTTCATCATCTGCTCGGCATTGCCGTGGTCAGCGCAGATAAAGAGAACGCCGTTCATCTTCTTGACCGCGTCTACTGCGCCGCCTACACATGCGTCAACTCTCTCAACAGCCTTGATCGCAGCTTCGAGGACACCGGTGTGACCAACCATGTCAGGGTTAGCGAAGTTGATGATGACTACATCGTACTTGTCGGAGCAGATAGCTGCGTCGAGCTTCTCGGAAACCTCGGGAGCGCTCATCTCAGGCTTAAGGTCATATGTTGCAACAGCGGGTGAAGGAACAAGTGTACGGTCCTCATCCTTGTTGGGCTCTTCGATACCGCCGTTGAAGAAGAATGTAACGTGAGCATACTTTTCTGTCTCTGCGATACGGAGCTGCTTGAGGCCGTTTGCTGCAAGATACTCACCCAATGTATTCTTGATCTCTTCCTTCTTGAAGGCAACGAACTTGTTGGGAATGAGCTCGTCATAATCCTTGAAGCATACATATGTGAGAGGCATGAAGCCGTTAGCTCTCTTTAAGTACTTGATGCACTTTGTGTCGGAAGCGTCACCTGCTTGAGCTGCGATATCCTCATCGGAGTAGCAGAAAGCCTTTGTGATCTCTCTTGCGCGGTCAGGACGGAAGTTGAAGAAGATGATCGAGTCGTCAGGCTTAACAACACTAACAGGCTTACCCTCGCCGTCTACGATAACTGTAGGAAGAACGAACTCGTCCGTTACGCCGCCGTCATAGGAATCCTGCATAGCCTGAACGGGGTCTGTTGCCTTAACGCCCTCACCCAGAACGAGTGAATCATAAGCTTTCTGGATACGGTCCCAGTTGTTGTCTCTGTCCATTGCATAGTAACGGCCGGACATTGAAGCAACCTTACCTACACCGATCTCAGCCATCTTGTCTACAAGGGCCTGGAGATAATCCTTGCCTGATGCCGGAGGTGTGTCACGTCCGTCAAAGAAAGGATGGACATAAACTCTGTCAAAGCCTTCCTTCTTGCAGAGTTCAAGGATTGCGTAGAGGTGTGTGTTGTGTGAGTGAACTCCGCCGTCAGAGAGGAGACCCCATACGTGGAGGTCTGAATTCTTCTCTTTGCAGTTGTTGATCGCGCGGAGGAGGTCCTCATTCTTGAAGAAAACACCATCCTCAATGTATTTTGTGATGAGTGTCAAATCCTGGTAGATGACTCTGCCGGAACCGATATTCATGTGGCCTACCTCGGAGTTTCCCATCTGTCCGTCGGGAAGTCCTACTGCAAGGCCGGACGCATAGCCCTTAACAAACGGGCACTCAGCCATAAGCTTGTCGATAACGGGGGTGTTTGCCATGGCGATGGCATTGTATTCCTTGCTGTCGGAAAGACCGAATCCGTCAAGAACCATAAGTACTACAGGTCTGCGTTTCATATATTTTCTCCTTTGTGTTTAGTTAACGAAAGTTACTGTGCGGTCGTGAAACGGTTGAGTCCGCTGTCATAAACGAAGCCCGCTTTTCCGAGAGTGCTCCTGATCTCTTCCTCGTCAGCGCCGAGCGATGCTGCAAGCTCTGAAAGGCTCGAAAAGTTATCTCTCAGCTGAGTGTTTATATAGCTCAAAAGCATGAACGGATCCTTGGGCAGGGACATTCTTTTCACCTCTCATCATTTTGACCGCGACAAGTATAGCACATTTTAGAGAATATATATTTTAAATATTTCACGGTCAGTAAACGTAAAATATGTTTTAACTTCCGGGTAACAATATTTTTATTTTCTCTAAATATGACCATTACATCTCCCTGTTACCCTATAGTTATGAAAACTCTGACAGGAGGGTGAGGTTATGAAGAGAAAAACCGCTTTATTTCTGGTCCTTTGCCTTGCTGTGACATCGTTCACAGCCTGTTCCGGTTCATCCGGCGGAAAGGATCACCGCTCATCACGTATTAAAGACCCGGGCATAAAGACCGAGGGAACCGGAACTGCCGTTGAGACAGTCGAGACGGTTGAGACTTCAACAACCTCGGGCACTGACCCCACGTCCACACCGGCCCCGGCTGAACAGGTGGTGAATTTCTCTCCCAATGCGAACGCAAACATCAACTGGGTAACCTACACATCTAACGACGGATTTTACACTATCGAAGCTCCCGCGGGCTGGACCATAACATCCTTCAACTATGACACGATCGGATATGAGGTGTATGCCCGTGATCCCTCAGGCGAGAAAAAGTTCTATTTCTCAACATCCATTGTTGGTTATCCGTCCGAGGAAAATTTCGAGTACTGGATGAGTGCCGGTGCCGAATACGGTTTCCCCACATATGAGCACGGATACATCTCACCGGAAGCCACACCGGAGTCATTTTTCGAGAACAGCGGGGATTTCTTCGGATACACGGATTTTGAAGTCGTCGAGAACATGGGCCCGAACGGCTACGGCGGGGATATCCTCAAGGCATACGCAAATTACGGCGGACGCGCTTATGAGGGGATCTACACTTCCTCCCTGATCGACACCCCTTTGTATTATCAGGAAATGGACTGGGACCTCATAACGGGCACCATGGTAATAGCACTTCCCGTCGAGGATTTCACCGACTGGATAGATATAATGTTCCACATCTATTCAACCCTTGAATTCACAGATGCATATTATTCAGCCAGACGCACCGCATGGCAGCTGACTTTCCAGACCTCCGACACGATCATGTTCAACGCCAATGCCACAAGCGCCATGATCATGGACAGCTGGGAATACAGCAACCATACAAGCGACATCACGTCTCAGGAATACAGTGATGCCACACTTGGCAGGGAACGCATACTGGATACCGAGACCGGTGACATCTACTATGCTTCCAACGGGTGGAGCGATTCCTATTACGGCTCACGGTATGAACCGCTGACATCAGGCTCCGACTATTATCTGCAGCCGGTTGTGGGCACGATCTATTAAGTTTTTCCTTTCATAAACCTACCTTCGAAAAATCTCCGTTTTCTCTCTCAAACGGAGGTTTTTCATGCTGTGCCGGCAGCAAAAAGTCAACGATTTCTGATATAATAAGCGCATCAAGGAATAACAGGAATTAAACATGCCAATAGTCAACGTCAACATTCTCAAAGGAAAAAGCGCCGGATACAAGAAGACCGTTCTTGACTGTATTCACGCGGCTCTCGTGAAAACGATCGGGATCGAAGACTGGGACAGATTCCAGCGCATCACGGAATATGATAAAGATGACTTCGAATTTCCGTCATTCAAGACTGATGATTTCATGATCATAGAGCTCAGGTTCTTCCCCGGAAGAACGAAGGAGCAAAAAGGTCTCCTGATAGAAGAGATAACCTCATCACTGAAAAGCTCCCTGTCGGTCGAGCCTTCGGATGTCTTCATTGTTATTGACGAACCTCCGCTTGAGAACTGGGGCCTCGGCGGAAAACAGAAGGGGTAGAGCTATGATCATACTGATAACAGGCGCATCACATACCGGAAAGACTTTTCTTGCCCAGAAGTTCCTCGAAAAGTTTCATTACCCGTATCTCTCCATCGATCATCTGAAGATGGGGCTTATACGCAGCGGCAACACCACTCTTACTCCTGAAGATGATGCAAAACTCACTGATTATCTCTGGCCTATCGCCCGGGAGATGATAAAGACAGCCATTGAAAATGATCAGAACCTTATAATCGAGGGCTGTTATATTCCCTATGACTGGCGGAAAGACTTCTCCGAGGATTACAGTTCCTCGATCATGTTCATCTGCCTGGCATTCACCGATTCATACATTGATAAACATTTCAATGATATTGTCCAGCACGCTTCCGACATTGAATCAAGACTGGATGAAAGCGGTTTCTCAAAAGAATTCATGAAGGAAGAAAATGAAAGATTCAGGGAACTTTTCTATGCCACCGGCGAGAATGTTGTCCTGATCGACGGCGACTACGAAAAAACTCTGGACGATCTGGTAAAGATCTGAATAATCCGGCAATACTGTCTGAATTTAAGCGCTATATGCATCATTTCCAATGTTTTTCCTGAATCGTCGTTTTCAGGAAACAGATTAAGCAATTTGACTCGTTTTTTCCAAAAGCGTTTCCTAATTGCTGTTATTTAGGAAATATTTTGAACAATCTTTATCCGGTTCTGTTCCCCTCCGCAAGCTTACTTAACTATCGAGCTTGCGCCCCACCTCTCCCCTCCGCAAGCTTACTTAACTATCGAGCTTGCTTTTCTGCACAAGCGAGCAAAGCGAGCGCGGAAGCCTTAAGCAAGCGAGATCTAGTTAAGTAAGCTCCCAAAATGCTACGGCACTAGCTGCCGCCGCATTAAGAGAATCCACATCATGCGACATGGGAATGATCACTTTATAATCTGCGTTATCTATTGATTCACCTGTAAGTCCGTTGCCTTCATTGCCTATAAGAACGGCAAGGCGAGGTTCATCTTTGAGCACGGGAGAATCCAAAGGAATCGAATCTTCAACCAAAGCCAGAGCCGCTGTTTTATATCCCAAAGCCTTCAGTGTTCCGCAGACATCTTCACGGGGAATAAACGTCCACGTCAGCTGGAACATCGTGCCCATTCCGACCCTCATCGCCCTTCTTTCCAGAGGATCACACGTGCCCTCGGTCAGAAGGACAGCATCAATATTAAATGCAGCCGCGCTTCTGAAGACCGCGCCGACATTAGTTGGATTGACGATATTTTCGAGAACGGCGATCCGCGACCTTTGAGCAGACAGATCAAGTATAGAAGATGCCGAAGGCAGCTCCGGCCTTGTCATCGAGCATAGTATACCGCCGGTAAGATGGTATCCGGTAATGCTCTCCATTACATCGGAAGGAGCGCGGTAGACCGGTGCTTCACCGGCACGCGCAAGCAAAGCCTTAACCTCATCCTTTTCGAAGACTGCGGCGCTTACGAGAAATGATTCGGGCTTCATACCTCCGTCCAGGGCACGTCCTATGACCTTGCAGCTTTCAGCGATGAAGATCCCGCCGTCAGGATCCCTGTAGTGACGGAGCTGCGGCTCTGAAAGAGACACATAGATATCTATCAATGTGTCATCCGGGCTGTTAATATCTATAACGTTCATTCTTTATCCGACTGCGTTTCTTTGCCGTTCATCAGCATCTCATAAGTGACACCGTACTTCTTTGCGATATCAGCCGCATAAGACGAGCCTTCAGGAGGCGCGATCTCAAGCTTGAACGAACGGTTGCCGCCTTCGCTCTTGACGATGAGGGACGATGCTTTCGAAGGAGAATCTTTCGAGAACTCCTCGGCATCGATTCCGAGCTTGTGCATATGGGTGTTATAGATGGTCCTTGTATTCTTTGTAAGCAGGGCTTTTATGGAATCACATGCTATGTAATAACCCTCTTCAAAGGATGTTGTCGAGAAAGTCTCGTTCATCAGGATCAGACTGTCAGATGTGCATTTGGTGAAGATCTCCTTGAAACGGATGCACTCTTCGCCCAAACGGCCGAGATCAAGTGTCTTGTCCTCATCTGCCGGGAAGTGCGTGTAGATGCAGTCCGCAGGAGCGAATTCGAAAGAATCGGCAGGGACCCTCACACCGCCCTGGGCAAGCGCGAACAGCAGTCCCACGCCCTGCGTAGCCGTGGTCTTGCCGCCCCTGTTGGCACCTGTAAGGATATAGATCGTGTGGTCCGGATCGAATATCAGGTCATTGACGACGAGCTCTTTGGGGTCTGAAAGGCTCAGTGCCAGCTTGAAGTTGTAAAAGCCTTTCGCGTCCATGGAAAGACCGCCGTTCGGTACGGCCTTTGCCTTTGTAAGCCTGAAGCCTTTCTTTTCGAGACCTGTCATGAACTCGGCAAATCTTATGTAATATACAAATTCGGGTATGACATCCGCGATGTTCCCGATTGCCATATCAGAATATTTGTCGAGGGTCTTCCTGAGATTCTTGGCCATGGTATCGAGCATCTTGTTAAGGATGTTGTCAAAATACGCGGGTGTGTTCGACAGGCCGTCTCCTGCGGTTATGGAGGAGACCGTTGCGGCACGCATCAGCGGATTCGCGTTAGCGGCAGTATATTTCGCATAGTTATTCAATACGGCCGAGAAGCTTCCGTCTTTTGACGCATCGACCTGACGGTAATGCATATCACCGTTCCAGTCGGTGCCTTCCTTTACCTTGTCGCCGCCAAGGCTGTCCGCAAAATTGCTTACGATTCCGGACTTCTTGAAGGGTTTGTTATTGACCGAGATGATGCCCATGCTTACCGCTTCGAGCCTCTGGTTGAGGTTCATGCCGATCGTAACGCTCTGTATCTCCGACGTGTCTTTTGTGAGGTTTTCCAGGTCCTTCTTAAGTTCGTGGAAATGCGCGTCGGTATAGATCTCATCGATATACGCGCGGTAATCTTTAAGTCCCTGTGACTTTATCCTGTCATCGCTCAGGCAATCCTTAAGGGCATCAACGCAGGTTATATAATCGCGGTACTGGTTAAGACGGTGCATGAGGAACCACAGACCCTCGATCTCGTCCTTGGATTTCTTAATGACACCGTACTGTTTATTGAATTCGATCTTGTCGAAAAGTTCGACGAGCTTTGCCCTTACATCGGGAAGGTTCTTAAGGTCCTCGAAAACATCCTGCCTGTAATTCGTTACCGCGGGATCAGCCGTAAGATTGGCCAGTATCTCCGCTATGACATTCTGCTCTTTCGGCTCTGAAGTTACTTCCTTGCATATGAGATCGAGCCCCAGATCGTGGAACGTTGAAGGCTCAAGTCTCTTATAATCAACCTTTGTTCCTCTAGGAAAAAGAAGACTGAACTTTTTATCTCCGGACATATATATCCTCCTGACGGCAATATCGGTAAATCCGTCCGGAATACGTTCCGGACTTATTTGTCGCTTATCTTCCTATAATACTCTTCAAGAAGAGGTTTTGCAGACACATAATAGCGCTCAAGCCTTTTGTCGAAATGCTTTCCGAAGCTGTCCATCATGATCTTGTCGGCATCTTCAAAGGAGAAGCTGTCTTTGTAAACACGCTTACTGACAAGCGCATCGTAAACGTCCGCGATCGCCATGATGCGTGCTTCGATGGGAATATCATCTCCCTTAAGGCCTTCGGGATAACCGGATCCGTCCCAACGTTCATGATGGTAATGCGCAACATTTCTCGCTACCGTGTGGAATGACTCATTGTCAGTTCCTTCAAGGATCGAATCAACGATGCGGGCACCCTCCGCGGCGTGGGCCTTCATCTTCTCAAATTCTTCAGGTGTAAACTTTCCGGGTTTTCTCAGGACAGCATCGTCAACCGCTATCTTTCCAAGATCGTGCATCGGCGCAGCCTGGATGACGTTCCTGCAGAACTCATCCGTCAGGCCTTCCCTGCCGAAGAGCATCAGCATATTCTTCTTGTCAGAAGTATCTTTTCTGATCTCATCTATCAGGATCCTTATGATGTCACTTGTGCGTCTGATATGACCGCCCGTCGAGTTGTCGCGGCTTTCAACCATGGTTGCCATTCCGAGGATCAGCCTGTTATGCATCTGCACGATGTGTTCGGTCTTCTCCGATACCTCTGCCGACAGCTGGTCGTTATAGTTGGAAATAAGCTTCATGTACTTTCTGGAATCGGTGTCATCAGTGATGAGGAACTGGTAACCGACCGTGTGCTTTCCGTCATAGAGATAACTTATCGTTATTAGATAGATCTTGTCATCGACCTCATAGTAGACGCGGTCTTTACTCTCATCTCTCTTGAAGTCCTCGAGCCACTTCAGCGCCGTCTTCTTGATCTGCATATATTTTCCGGCATAAGTGTCGACATTGATATCATTCAGCATCGGGAAAACTTTCCTGGCCATCTCGTTCGAACCCAGATAGTTGTCGTCAAAATCGAATGACATGAATCCCGTATCGCCCTTGTTTACCAGCGTGTCTACACCGAGATCCGTAACATCGTAGAGCGATAATCTGTGCACGATAATGAGATATATCACCTGCGCGAAAACATAGGACAACGGCATCACGTCGATGCCTTCAGGCAGCAGTTTTCCGACGAAATAGCTTAAGAATGATATCGTAACCGGGAACATCAAAAGGATGCTCGTCTTATTCGATACATCCTTCTTTTTCACAAGGCTGTACACCAGCGCTCCGGCATTGATTATTACGAACAAAGAGATAACAACATATGTAAGCGTATGGCCCCAGCCGTATGTCTTCCTGAGTATTCCGATACCTTTGTATACGTCAAACGACACAGTCTTATAAAACACCTGTGAGTTGCCGATCGAGAGAACAAGCGAAAAACTTCCGAGGCAAAGCAGCGTCATCAGGGCGCTCATCCACCTCTTGAGATTGATGTGACACAGTCCGAAAATACTCTGGGTGATAAAGAGCGTCAAAAAGCATCCGCCGATATATGTGAATTTTGTGGCTGCCAGTGCGGCATCAAGGTTCCTTGAATGAGCGAGTATCGCGTAAGCAAGATTTGCGATCGGAATAAAGGAAAATATAAGAGAAATGTGCACATCAAAATGCTTGTGCCAGATCGCGATATATATCAACGTCAGCAGGACTGACAATCCGAATAATATCTCATAATAAGCTGCCACTTTTGCTGCCCCTCCGGTTCGAAAAGTACTGTTTCCGCATTTCTTTATGCTCCGTGAAATGCTTTGAGAAACGCCTTTTCAACTTCTATAATTCTATCATTTATAAGGCTTTAAGGCTTGCCCTTTCACCTTTATTTACAAAGTGTTTTTGCGTTATATACACGCAATTAATCAACAAGCCCTGCCAGAAAACTTCTCATTGCGTCTTCACACTTATCGGGTTCGTTGATGTAAACGGAATGTCCACAGTCAAGCTGAACTGTTGTGACGTCAGTGATCTGAGCGGCGTAATCATTCTCAAAGCCAATCCAGCCTTCATCAACGGTTCCGTCAGAAACGATCAAAAGCGTGGGAACATCCGGCATTGCCCGGCTCTCAATGACCGTGCGGTCGTGAATGATGTATTTGCATTCATTCGCAAATGTCTCATTAGAGAATGAACTGCACACAAGTGCCATTGCACTCTTTACTTCCATATCGGAATAACCTTCAGGGATCGTAGCGCCTGCAATGAGTCTTACGATTCCCGCATACCTTGCGGCTCTCGACCAGAAATATACTGAAGATTCCGAATCTATATGCTTCTCGTCCATCATGTCGTATGCAGCGGGAACAGCCATATCGAGACCAACGATTGCTTCGACTTCTTCAGGGAAATTCTGTGCCCAGTAGACTGTCTCGAGTCCTGAATATGAGTGAGGGCAGAGGATGTAAGGGCCTTCGATTCCGGCCTTTTTAAGCGCTTCCCTGTTCTGCGCAACTCTCGTCTCGACATCTCTTGACCCGTCAAAAGCGTCGCTGAATCCGTATCCGAATTTCTCGATGACGACGACTCTGTAATCCTCATCAAAACGGTCAATGAAATTCTTGTAACCGATGATCGGTGCACTGTCTCCCGAGCCTGCCATGAATACAAGTGTGTGTTCGCCTGAACCTGATACATATATGCTCATTTCATGTCCTGAGACTTCCACCTTCTGGCCGTAGATCTGGTTCTCGAGAAGGTCCTTTTCTGAGGCCAGACATATCTTATCGTAAACGCATGTGCCGATCAGGAAAACGACTAATACGGCAACGATTCCGAGTAAAACTTTACCAATTACTTTCAATGCTTTTTTCATAACTTTCTCCCTTAAACAGCAGTTGCCGGGCACACCGCCCGGCAACATGCGACAGTCTCTACCCTTTTCTTATTCCATTTTCGGGGGCTTTTTGCGGGCGCCTCCGAACACCGCTCCGAATAATATATCCGGTTCCATACAATTTTCTCCCGTCCCTTTTCCGTCTTTACTTATTCCAGATTCTCCGGGCCGAAGCTCTCAGGTAAGAGCTCTCCCAGTGTGAATTCCTTATAATCGTCAGCGCTCTTGGCAAGGTAGATCTTAAAGGAGTCACCGCAGAATTCTCTCATCACCTGGCGGCATACACCGCACGGTGCGCAATACTGTAATTCTCCGTCTCTTTTTCCACCTGCAATCGCTATCGCAGCAAAATCTTTGTGACCTTCAGATACCGCCTTAAATATTGCAGTACGCTCAGCACATATGGAGGGGTCGAATGCGCTGTTCTCAATGTTGCAACCGGTGTAAACGGTTCCGTCACTTAAGAGTACCGCGCTCCCTACGAGAAAATCCGAATATGGAGCATAACTTTCAGACCTCATATCGATTGCCTTCCGGCAGAGATCAGAAATTACCGTCTCATTGATCATCTTTGATTCCTCCTTAAGATCTGCCTTGCTGTATAGTAAAACGAATTACTACCCTTATTTCCTTTTTCGCGCTGATTATCAGGATCAGTCAATGTCGATGTTTCCCGCATCCACGCTGATCTCGATAGATCCTGCTCCGGTTCCAGTGGACTTGTAGTGTCCCGTGCTTGTACTGCTGCCGACACTGATAGCGCCTGCGTCCACTTCGCAGTTGATGTCATATGCATCAACATCACCCAGGTCTTCAATATCAACACTTCCGAAGTCTACTTCGATCTTAACGTTCTCGAGCACTGTATCCTTGACCTCGATATTGCCGGCATCTGTATTGATGTTCAATGTGCCGATCGAAGAATCCTTAATGTTGTAATTTCCTGCGTTAACTTCGAACTCAACCTTGCGGAATGTGCAATCTCTGATCTCGATATTTCCCGCGTCGATATCACCGAAGAGGTAATCAGCTGAAATGCCGTTGAGCTTGATGTTGCCTGCATCTATATTCATCTCAAAATTATCGATCTTAACGTCTTTTCCGATTGTGATCTCGAGCGTCGGGCCGTCAAACTTGAATGTGTTGAATCTTATATTGCTTGCTTTCTGGTTGATAACAAGCTTTCCGTTCTCGAAAGATACATCCGGCTTAAGCTTCTTGGGACCCGTGTAATCAACACCGAGGAGTCCTTCTCCTTCTGCTGTCTTAAATATAACTTCCAGTGCGTCTGCATCGATCTTTACACTCTTGAGATCTTCGCTGGCATTATCAGCAATTTCTTCATAAGTGGTGGCCATTGTCTCAACAGCGTAATCCTCTTTGACGAATACTCCTGAGATAAGTGAACTTATGATGCCGATACCGCATACTGAGACAGCGATGACAACTGCAGCAATAGCGCAGATGATGATGGGAGCCTTGTTGACCTTTCTGTCTGACTTCGGAACGAATTCCTCGCTCATCTTTCCTGACTCATTGAGTTCAAGGATCTTGTCGTAACCGTTCATCTTGAAGTTTGCGGAGGTGATAAGGAATACACCGAGCGCGATAAATAGGAAGAACAGAACTGCGCCGATATTACTGCTGATATAAGGAATGCTTCCGAAGATGATCGGATTTACAATGCTGAGGATGCAGAGGCAGATACCGATCGAGGACATAAGTCCGTAGCTGGTCTTAAAGCTTTTGCGCTCGCCTCTTACATACTCCGCGCCCTCTATGCTGAGTGAGCATTCCTTGCGCTTAACTTCAGCAAACTGCTTTTTCTTTAATCCCGCAAAGATAAATAATCCGACTGCTGCTCCGATCGCAAGGAACATTGCGCTTACGCCGAGAGCTTCAAGATTAATAAACTTTATAACATCAGCAAGAATATTAAATGCGACACTGAAGATACAGAGTGCGATACCCAGAGGTACAAGGATCGAATGGAGGTTATTCATTTCGAGGTATTCTTTGACTCTGTCCATTGAGAGCATCGGCTTTGCTTCGTCGGGATTCTCGGTAACAGCTTCTGAGATTCCCAGAGACTCTGCGAGTTCATCGAGGTTGCCGAACTCCGAGATAACGATACCGACTGCCTCATTCTCGGTCTTGCCTTCGCCGATAAGCTCTTCGTACTTGTCTTCCATCATCTGAAGCAGCTCGGCCTTGGCTCTCCTGACTTCTTCCGTGTTAGGAAGATTGCGGAACATATTGTCCAAATAGTTTTTTATAGCGTTCATACGAGTCTCCCCTCATCTGCAATAAACTTTTCTATAACTTCCTTCGTGAGTGTCCACTCCTCACACTTGGCGCGGTAATGCTCCTTGCCGGCCTGTGTTATGCGGTAGTAGGTCCTCTTCTTTCCGCCAGCGAGATCTTCATCGATAAATGATTCGATGAATCCGTTCTTCTCCATCCTTGTGAATGCCGAGTAGAGCGTCGTCTCTTTGATGATGTACTTGTCTTCGGACATCTGCCTGATCTGTTTTGAGATCTCATATCCGTATGACGGGTCATTAAGAAGCAGGTAAAGAATAATTATGTCGTTATAGCCTCTAATGACATCGCTGCTGATCTCTGCCATAATCTATCTCCTTCCCTAATTGATACGACTGTCGTTGCTACGGCTGCCGTTGCTATGACTGTCGTACTACGTCTGTCGTGGTAACTATAACATCGCCCGGAAATGATGTCAACGGGGTATTTTGATTTTTCACAAAATTTTTTCTGACAATGCTCGAAAAGCATTACGACACTTATACCCTATTTTTTTATATACATAATTTTTCCGCGTTGTTATATTAAATCCATAATTCAAATTCCCATCGAAAAGAGGTACTGCCATGGAACTTTATGTAGACATTAAAGCCCTCAACAACTCAGGTGACGGTTCTAAGACCAATCCTTTCGGCACGATCTCCGAAGCTGCAGCAATAGCACAGCCCGGCGATACGGTCCACGTTGCGCCCGGCGTATACAGGGAATACGTTTCACCTAAGAACGGCGGTACCGAAGATGCCCGCATCACTTATGTAAGCGACGAGCCTCTGGGCGCTGTGATCACGGGTGCCGAACAGATCACAAACTGGGAAAAGTACCAGGGTGACGTATGGTCGGCAAGAGTCGACAATTCCATTTTCGATCCTGAATATAATCCTTATACGACATACGTGTACGGCGACTGGTATTTCGCCAGGCGCGAAAAGCACGTCGGCTGCGTATACATCAACGACAGAAGGCTCTATGAGGCAGCTTCTGTCGAGGAAGTAATCGAGGCAAAGCCCTGGCCGCACTCATGGGTACCTGAGGAAGCTTCATACAAGTGGTACGCGGAGCAGGACGGTGATCAGACCGTTATTTACGCTAACTTCTCAGGCCTTAACCCTAACGAGGAGATGGCCGAGATCAACGTGAGAAGAATGTGCTTCTTCCCTGCCGAGACAGGAAGGAATTACATCACAGTAAGAGGCTTTAAGATCTGCAAAGCAGCTACGAACTGGGCTCCCCCGGCCGCCTGGCAGGAAGGCATGATCGGTCCCCACTGGTCAAAGGGCTGGATCATCGAAGACTGTGAAGTCTATTTCTCCAAGTGCTCCGGAATCGGTCTGGGCAAGTATCTTGATCCCGAGAATAACCATTATTTCACATATCATAAACTCAAGAGCCCCACACAGATGGAGCGTGACGCAGTCTGCAGAGGACAGTATCACGGCTGGCTCAAGGAGAACATCGGAAGCCATATCGTACGCCGCAACAACATCCACCACTGTGAACAGGGCGGCATCATCGGACGTATGGGCGCGGTATTCTCCACCATCGAGGATAACCATATCCACCACATCAACAACATGATGGAACTTGGCGGCGCTGAAGTCGCAGGTATCAAACTCCACGCCGCGATCGATGTTGTTATGAGACGCAACCACATCCATCATTCGACAATGGGCATCTGGACAGACTGGGAAGCCCAGGGCACCCGCATCACACAGAACCTTCTCCACGACAACCAGAGACCGGAATTCGCCACACCTCTCGACGGAGCCATGGGCAGCGAGGATATTTTCGTTGAGGTAGGACACGGACCTACACTGATCGACAATAACATCCTTCTCTCGGATGTATCCCTCCGTATTGCCACCCAGGGTGTTGCAATGGTACATAACCTCATCTGCGGCGCGTTCACGTCAGTAGGTGCCGGTACGGACTGGCGTTATACCCCGTACCATTTCCCTCACAGGACCGAAGTCATGGGATTCATGACGATCCTCCACGGTGACGACAGATTCTATAACAATATCTTCTTCCAGAGACAGACCAAAGCTTCCCTCGTATCACGCTTCCCGAGCGGCAGGATCGAAGAGGAGGAGCGCGTGGTCGGCACACACGTCTGGGATCACTATCCCATTTACGAAGACTGGATCAAGCAGTTCGATCTTGAGAGCGAGACTCCGGACATGATGAAGATCGCAAAAGCCCATTTTGACAAGCTTCCGGTATGGATCGAAGGCAACGCATACCTCGGAGGCGCCCTGCACTTCTGCAAGGAGACCAATTATCTTTTAGATGACAAGACAAAAGTTTATGTCGATATTAAAGAAGACGGAGATAAGGTCTATCTCGATACAAACCTCGCCGAAGCCATGGGTTCATTCACGGCTTCCCTGGTAGAGACGGATACCCTCGGCAAAGTTTTCGAGCCTCAGCAGAGATTCGAGGATAAAGACGGAAACGACATTATTTTTGATACCGACTACTTCGGCGACAAGCGCACTTCCATAATCCCCGGACCGTTCGCTTCGCTCGACCTCAAGGATAAGAACGTAGTATTGTAAGAGAGGAATGCACAAAACCGTACTGTTTTTCCCTTAAAATCAGTACGGTTGAGAGCACATTTTAGTTTTTTGCTGTTTTTCGTACCGTTTTTGCTTCAAAAAAGGTACGGTTTTAGGTACGGGTTAAAAATCAGCCATAGCCGCCTCCGGTTATGGCTTTTTTCTTCTTCTGTCAGCTTTTCCGGTCTTCTTCACGGGTGCCTTCCTTTCAGCCGCTTCGCCGTCAGGCTCTTCCTCAGCATCTTCCGTGACATCCTCTTCTTTCTTGTCACTCATAAATCTGTCGAGCACGCCTGAGAAGTATGATCCGGCCTTTTTGTCGATCTCGAAAACCTTGAGTGCCTGGATAATGATGATCGAGAGAACAGGTCCGAGCAGGAATCCCGGAGCGCCCCAGATATAAACGCCTGCAGCCATTGAGAGCAGTGTGATGAGCGGGTGCAGATGCATTGATTTGCCGAGGATCGGCGGCTCGATAAAGCGGCGTATGATCGTCATGATAACGTAGCCGATGACGATGACTGCGGCGGAAACATACTGCCCGTGAGCGATGAGATAGATAAACATCGGGAGCATAGTCACGCTGATACCCAGCACCGGCAGGAAATCAATAAGGGCCGTGATGATCGCGAGCACGATCGCATATTCCCTGAGTCCTGCCGCGAGGAAGACCACGAATGATTCTACCGCCGTGATGACGAACAGCGCGAAATATCCGCCGAGCACACGGAATACGAGCAGGGACAGTTCATTCAGTAACGTGAAGATCCTGTTGCGGAATTTCCTGTTTGGAGTGTTCTTTACAAAGAACTTCATAACGGTAGGACCGTCATTTATAAAGTAGAAACCGCTCAGGATGATGGTGATTACAAAGAATACGGCATAAGGAAGGTTTCCGACCATCTTCCAGACGGCTGACAGTGACGAACTGATGAGCTGCGGGATGTTCTTTACGATAGTCTGACCCATGTTAGCGACATTTTCCTTGAGCGAATCGATCATATCGGCTGTCAGGAAGCCGCCGTTGTCAACGCTGTACTGCTCAAGGAGCTGTGTATTGATCATCTCGGCCGGTTTGAAGCTCTTTGCCGCTTCGGCGACGGTCATGAGCAGGCTGTTGGCCTGATAGACCAGTCCTATACACGTGAAGATGATGAACAATATCAC
>CACYRM010000009.1 GCA_902776845.1 Oscillospiraceae bacterium | reverse complement strand
TCTCCTTCATGGATTAATTCTTTTTACAAACTCTTTAACGAGCGCGCAGCTGTTTTCAGAAGCCAGAGCAGCATTATCAAGGACCTCCTGCTCAGACAGCGGATTGCCTGAGATACCTGCTGCCATATTGGTAATGCATGACATAGCAGCTACTCTGATACCCATATGTGAAGCGGCTATTGCCTCGGGTACCGTTGACATTCCGACGCAGTCAGCACCAAGGATCCTTAAAGCCCTGATCTCTGCCGGAGTCTCATACTGCGGGCCCTTGCTGTAGGCATAAACACCTCTGCTGATCCTTATCTTAAGATCACGGGCACAATTTACCAGCGTATCCGTAAGCTCGGGATCGTATACATGGCACTGATCGGGAAACCTTGTGCCGAATTCAGGGATATTGGGTCCCCTCAGCACCGGTTCCGCATTAAATGACAGATGATCCGTGATAGCTACCAGTTCCGGCACCTTCATATCGAGATTGATGCCGCCGGAAGCATTGGTCAGAAGGAGTGCCTTTACGCCCAGTCTTCCCATGACTCTTACATAGAAAGTTACCGTCTCCATAGGATAGCCTTCATAGTAGTGGAATCTTCCGTTCATCATGAAAACGGTCTTTCCTGAAAGTTTGCCGATAATGAGCGAACCCTTATGTCCGGGAGCTGTGGATACGGGGAATCCGGGTATATCCTTATAGGGTATCTCAATGGCCTCCTCTGCCATCGAAGAAAGCGGTCCCAGACCCGAACCCAAAACTATACAGACAGACGGGATCACGCCATCCGGCAATACGCTCCTGATATGATCAGCAGCGCCGTCAACGCGTTTAATAAATTCTGAAATATCTGTAATCATGGGACAATTATATATTTAAGATATCAAAAGATACAAGGCAGATTATCAGGCTGTGCAATTTTCATATCCTATTTGCGGACAGAATTGCACAAAAAGGTCTTTTTGTGCAATTTTCGCGCTCGTTTACAGGACATAATTGCATTGTTTCCAGGAAAAAATAACGGGGCATCTCAATCATTATTTGAAATGCCCCGTATGATTACATATTTCTAAGATCAAGCCTTATTTCTTGCCGCAGCAGTCCTTGTATTTCTTGCCCGAACCGCAGGGACAGGGATCGTTTCTGCCGACCTTGGAAGACTCACGCTTTACGGGAGTCTGAGGCGCATTATTGCCCGTTGTTCCCTGGATGGGCTTTGATGCGGACTGAGGTGTTACCGCAGGGGCATTTGCGTGGCTTTCTTTTATATCCTTTGCCATCGACTTCAGTTGTATCTGAGTCTCAGGAGTAAACTTTGCTCTCATAATGAACTTGACTGCATCATTCTGGATGTTCTCGTTCATCTCCTCGAACATTGCAGAGCCTTCAAGCTTATACTCGACAACAGGATCGTGCTGACCGATACTTCTCATACGGATGGAATTGGAGAGCTGATCCAATGCGTCGATATGATCCATCCACTTGAGGTCAACAGTCCTCAGGAGGATCTGACGCTCAGCCTCACGGAAGACTTCAGAAGAAACCTCATTCTCCTTCTCTTCCATAAGAGCCTTTGCCTCTTCGGCGATCTGAGCAGCAAGCTCATCACACTCGGGAATATCCTTATCAACATCCTGTACAAGAAGAACTGAAGGAAGCTGTCCGAAGATCTCCTCGAGCATCTTACCAAGAGAATATCTCTCTGTGGAAGTGATAACGCCGTCAAGAGCAAACTGGTTGCATACTCTTGAAGCAACACGCTCAACCATCTGGAGATAGATACCGTGAACATCCTCACCGAAGATGACCTGTCTTCTCTGCTCATAAGTGATCGTTCTCTGAACGTTGTTAACGTCATCGTATTCAAGGACACTCTTACGCGCGGAGAAATGCATAGCCTCGAGCTTCTTCTGTGAACTGTCGATAACCTTGGTAAGGGATTTGACCTGAAGCTCCATATCGTCTTCAATACCGAGGCTCTCATAGATCATGGAGACTCTGTCGCCGCCGAAGATCCTTAAGAGATCATCTTCAAGCGAAAGGAAGAACTTGGATCTTCCGGGGTCACCCTGACGTCCTGCACGTCCCTTAAGCTGATTATCGATACGTCTTGATTCGTGACGCTCTGTACCGACAATGAAGAGACCTCCGAGCTTTCTGACTTCCTCAGCCTCAGGTGCAAGCTCTTCCTTGAACTTGGACTCGAGATCAGAGAATCTCTTTCTCGCTTCAAGAATAAGTTCATCATCAGTTTCATTATGCGCAGTTGAAGCCGCGATGAGGTCTTCGGTATATCCCAGTCTTCTCATCTCCTGCAGCGCCATAAATTCGGCATTACCGCCTAAGATAATATCCGTACCACGTCCTGCCATGTTGGTGGCGATCGTAACGGCACCCTTACGGCCTGCCTGGGCAACGATCTCAGCCTCGCGCATATGGTTCTTGGCATTCAGGACATTGTGCTTGATTCCGTATTTGGAGAAGATCCTTGACAGGAGCTCTGACTTATCGACATTGACCGTACCGACAAGCACCGGCTGTCCGTTGGAATTAGCTTCCTTAACGGCCTTAAGGATAGCCGCATATTTTCCGTTCTCAGTCTTGAAAACGCCGTCATTCTCATCAACTCTCGCAACAGGTTTGTTGGTAGGAATCTGGATAACGTCAAGATTATAGATCTGTCTGAACTCGGCTTCCTCTGTATAAGCCGTACCGGTCATACCGGAAAGCTTAGTATACATACGGAAGAAATTCTGGAACGTAATGGTGGCAAGAGTCTTGTTCTCGTTTGCGACCTTAACGTGCTCTTTGGCTTCGATAGCCTGGTGCACACCGTCGCTGAAACGTCTGCCCGGCATAAGTCTTCCGGTAAAGTCGTCAACGATGATTACCTCGCCGTCCTGGACTATGTACTGCTGGTCTTTCTTGAAGTTTCCGTTGGCCTTCAGAGCGTTGTTGATATAGTGCTGGAGATCGAAATTGTCAGGATCGGAGAGATTCTCGATATTGAAGTATTTCTCCGCCTTAGAGATACCATTGGCGGTAAGGACCGAAGTCTTGGACTTCTCATCGATTACATAATCGGCATCACCGACCAGTTCATCCATATCGACCTTATCATCTGTCTCAACGACTGTATAAGCCTTCAAAGTCTTAACGAAGCTGTCAGCTTTCTGATAAAGATCAGAGGATTCCGTTCCCCTTCCGGATATGATAAGAGGAGTTCTTGCCTCATCGATGAGGATCGAGTCGACCTCGTCGACGATAGCGTAATTAAGTTCTCTCTGCGCAATCGCGTCTCTGGTTACTACCATGTTGTCACGAAGATAATCGAATCCGAACTCATTATTTGTTCCGTAAACGATATCGCAGGCATACATGCCTTTACGGTCTTTCATCGGTATATCGTGAATAATGAGACCTACGCTCATATTAAGGAACTTGTAGATCTTTCCCATCCACTCGGAGTCACGCTTTGCAAGGTAATCGTTTACCGTTACGACATGAACGCCCTTACCCGTGATAGCGTTAAGATAAACCGGCATGGTGGCAACGAGCGTCTTACCTTCACCCGTCTTCATCTCGGCGATTCTGCCCTGATGGAGGATGATTCCGCCGATGACCTGTACTCTGTAAGGCTTCATACCAAGGACTCTCCAGGCAGCCTCCCTGACTGTTGCAAAGGCTTCGGGAAGGAGTGAATCCAAAGACTCACCGTCCTCATATCTCTTTCTGAATCCGTCTGTCTTTGCTGCCAGATCGTGATCTGAGAGCTTTGCATATTCCTCCTCATAGGAGAAAACCTTGTCTACGAGAGGCTTGATCCTCTTAAGTTCGTGATCGCTGTGTGAACCGAAAATGCTTTCAATTAATCCCATCTTGTACCTTCATTACTTTTCTTCATTATTTTTCTCGGCAGCTTCCTTGAGCCTGTTAAGAGCCGTCCTGTATCCGCCTTCCGGATTGACATAACAGTTCTTTACCCTCGAGATCGTCGTGGAACTCACCTTGGTCTTGGACCTGGCTTTACCGCGAGCTCTGCCTGTGGATTTCTTTTCCGTTTCCGCCTTGGGATCTTCTTTTTCCTCAGCGGGTGAGATCTCTTTAATGATCTCCTCGTAACTCTTGCCCTGTTCGATCCTTCTTACTATCTGCCAACGGTGAAGAAACGAGTGAAGCTCATTTATCGAGCAGAGATCCACAAAGAACTTATGCATCTCAGAACTGTCTCTCATAGTCAGCATGGCATTGTAAAGATCTGTCAGTTCCTCCAATTCGCTTTCCGTAAAATGAGTGTCCTTAATGTCGTCCATTTTATTTCCTTTATCCGAATATCAAGATACGACTCTCATAATGTAATCCCAAAGAGGCTGCGCATATCCCATATAGACTGCTACGAAAAACGCGGTGACAGCAAGCACAACAAGAATTCCCAGAAGGAGTCTGGAAAAGATCAGGTTGGTCTTAGCTTTCCTTAAGGAATCCCCTATGGAAAGCGAAGCGGTCTTGTCCGTTGTTATCTTTGAATTAGCAAGACTCGGACGCCTTACGCTGTTATCATGTTTCAATGTTCTTACCTCCAAACATACTCATACATAATAACGCATTATTTATTTTAATACAATAAAGGCGGAATCCTATGTAACGTACCTCTCAGAGGTCCCGTACTCGCATATCTCAAGGATAACGCCGTTAACAAGGGCATATCCTTTGAGTTCATCAACGGTCTCTTTAGCGATCACGCCGGAGTTTTCAGGTATTATAACAGTAAGATGTCTGGAATCGATATGATCCACAGTATAGACCTGCCCGTTTATATTCGCCGACTGAGGCTCGAAATTGCTCAGCTCCTTGATATCCTGCATTATTGTCTTCTCGATCAGTGAAACATCCTGATAATATGGCGATGTGAGGTCAATACTTCTTATTGCGGTGATCTCGCCTCCGTCGACAACGTCTATTACGGGAAATGTTTTCGGAAGATTGGCACCGAAAAGGTCTCTGAAATCGTCTCCCCTGTCAAAATTGCTCTTGGACCAGATATCACCCTTGTTCTCATTATTCTCCTCAGCAGCAGGAGCATCACTGTCCTGCTTGTCGTGAAGCGTAAGGACGGGATCGCCATACAGCGGTATGACTGAATAGATACTTCTGCTTTTCCTGCCCGCCAACGTCTTTACGGAGTATTCCGTTGTGACTTCGATTATATGATGTGTATCGCTGATCTCGAAAAACACCTGAATATCATCAGGCATAAAAAAATCAGACCCTCCGTTCCTTTCAATGAAGGCTTCCCTGATCTGCTTTTCCATCGTGTAGGAGAATAATCCCTGAAGTATCAGTTCTTTCACATTATTTCCCGTGGCATTATCCGCCCCCATTCCGACAGAAACGGCTTTTGAGATAACATCAGCGCCTTTTATATCGCCTATTCCGAGATCCGGAAAAGCGTTTACGGCAGCAGACATAAGATCCGACGCCGGCACAGAGACCGGATAAAGAAGAGACATCTTCTCACAGGTTTGTTCGACTGATCTCCGCATAAGGATATCGGTCCGGTAAAGATCCATTGAGCTTATAACAGCCGCAAGAAGGACAAGCACAATGGAAAATGCTATTGCGGCCTCGAGCGCGATCTGCCCTCTTTTACTGACTTTTTGAGCATTCATGGCACCTGCCTCCTTTTATTCATAGAGCTGATATGACTTTTCGAGAGTGTATCTGTTTCCTCTGAAATCAGCTTCAAGCGTTACCCCTTTATAGAGCTTTCCATAGTCCCTTTTAAGTATCTCGTGCGATCTTTCCAGAAGATCCTCCTCAGGAACAAGAAGACAGAATAGATTAAGGAAATCCCTGTAATCGAAAGTAATGATCTCCGTATCCTCGTATTCGAATATGACCACACTCTTGCCCTGAACTATCATTATCAGGTCCTTTAATGACTGAACCACCGCACAGAAATAAGTCAGTCCCGCGGCTATCAGACGCGGATCTATGTCCGCAGCCCCTTCGCTTACCACCAGGATGATCGCGGAAATGATCTCTCCCAGGACCTCCATCGTGTTCCTGAATTTCTCGTCCGCATAATCCTTAAGGATATTGGAAACTATCAGAATACGTGACATAAAGTATTCCACGACAAAAGCGCCCGGCAGCCCTTCGATACCGGTTATTATGTATTCCGAATCATATTTTTTATCGCCGTGAATAGCTTTAAATTCTGTTCCGGTTATCGATGAATCCCCTTCCGGCGAGAAACAGCAGTCAAAATTGTGGGAACAGTAATGCGCAACGGAGAGTTTTGTCATGACCGGATCTGACATATCCGTTAACTGATCCATAACGTTCTCCAGATCCGACATCGTATCAAGAAGAGCTTCCCATTCCGCGATATCGATATCAATATCGATATCGAAGTCCTTTATAGCTTCCTTGTAATCCGCGCTTATGGAATCCATATCGGCGGCTTCTTCGAGAAGATCTTCCAGATTCAGCACATCACCGGCTTTGCCGATCCATTCTTCTGCTGTTTCCGAGCCTTTTATAATATCCGAGAGATAACCTGCGGCAGGACTCTCCATAAATTCGCCGACCTTTGCCAGAACCCCGCTCTCATCAAGACCGAGGATCAGCTGGGAATAGTCTTCAACAACTGACTTAACACTTATCCCCGTCCCCCTGTACCAGTAGTAAGAATTGATTGCTTTCTTCAGATCGTCCGCCGTAAATCTTGAGCGCGAAGTCACAAATAAAGTCGAACCGGATTCAAGACCGTTACTCTCCAGAGCTTTGTAGAAGCATTCGTCATCTATCTCGTCCTTTGTAAAAGCGTATATTCCATAGACCTCGAAGAGCTGTCTGTTGTAATCACTCAATATCGAGTCGATCTGTGTCTTGAGCGCCGTATTCACACTCAGCGCATAATCAAGATTCCATACAAAAGCAACGAATGTGCATTCGACCAGTATCAGCGCGGAAAGGATCAGCGAGAGAAAAACGGAGGCGCTTCCGTGCTTTGTTCTGTCCCGTTTATTAATTCTCCTCATTCTGCGCCTCCTTTGACAGATCGAAAACAGCGCCGTATATCAGTCTGAAATTGTCCGATATCCCGGAAAGATAAGTGCAAAGTTTCTCAGGCGATGTATCGTAACAGTCAACACCTCTTACGATATTCTTATATGCGACTTCTTTATCGCGTTCCATGTAAAAGAGTTCATTGCCGCCGTCTTTAGCCCGTTCAAAGCTTTCCAGGGCTATCGCCTCGGGAGCAGAGATCATGAACACGAGCATAATCAGGATCAGCGGAAAAGCTATAGCCGATTCAATCGTAGACATAATGGACCTCCTTTTTGAATAAGCGCTGTTCTGACCGTATTTCTTTCGGATAATCATACAGTCAGAGGGGCTTTGATATTCCTTACAAAATCCGACAAAACCGACATAGGCAGGCATAAAAAGGCGCCCCGCGCGAAGTGCGTCAAAAGCGCTTCAAAGCACTGATTTTATTGCGTTACAGGGCTTGAAGCACAAAAGGCTGTCTTATAATACCTATTGAACGTAAATTGAACGCAAATCAAATTCAAAAAACACAAAAAGAGGCTGCCCTTTTGAGCAGCCTCCGGATAAAAAGTAATCTGTTTACGTTCTTACGCTCTCAAAGAGATACCGTATTTTTCATTAAGATTATCAAGGATAGCCTTAACAAATCCGTCGATCACTTCGGATGTGAATTCCTCGTCCTTCGGAGTGAATACAACGCTGAACGCAAGACTCTTTTTGTTGAGTCCGAGCTGGATTCCCTCGTAGATATCGAAAAGCTCTATCTTGGTGATATATTCACATGAAGCCTTGATCTCCTTTTCGACAGCCGCGCAGGAAATATCCTTGTCCATAACAAAGCAGAAGTCTCTCTTCTCTTCAAGGAATCTGGGAAGAGGAATGAACTTTCTCTCTTTGCCGTAGTACTTGCTCAAAACGCGCAAGTCGATCTCGGCAACGTAAGCCGGAACCCTCATATCAAGCTCATCGCAGATCTCATAGAGGACCTGACCAAGGTAACCGACTTCTTCACCGTTGCAGATAACCTTTGCAGTTCTTCCGGGATGAAGGAACGTCTTTGTATCCTTCTCATAATCGAATTCCACATCCAGGGAATCAGCGATAACATCGACAAGGCCCTTAAGTGAATAGAAGTCTTCTTCCTCCCCGAAAACACCGATGCAGATCGTCTCACGCTCATCAGGATACTCAGTAAGAGGCAAACTCTTGGGAAGGAACTTATTACCCATCTCATAGATGCGGCCGGTAAGGATACCGTTCTTCTGGTTCCTTGCCATAGCCTTGATCATCTGGGGCGCAAGCGTTGTGCGCATCAAAGACAGATCGATATTGATAGGATTCATGATCTTTATTGCGAATCTCTCCGGAGCATCTTCAGGAAGTCTCAGAAGATCGAAGTCAGAGGGCGAGAAGAATGAATAGTGTACGCCTTCGCTCGCGCCTGCAGCGCAGAGATCCCTCTTGATCTTGAGTTCCGAACGCTGCTTGAGGTTATATCCGCCTGACGTAACTTTCGCGGTCGGGATAAATGTAGGCGTGATGTGATCGTAGCCGTACATACGGATAACCTCTTCAGCAACATCCTGATAGGATTCCATATCAACACGGTATCCCGGAATTGCTATAGTCAGCTCATCACCGTTAAGCTCAGGAGCGAAATTAAGGTTTGTAAGGATACGGACGATATCATCATCAGGAACCGTGATTCCGAGAACACCGTTAACCTGCTTAACGCTTACGGTAAGCTTGCGGGGCTCAATGGAATTGCCTGTGTTAACGTCGAAAGATGTCCTACTGACCTTGCCGCAGCCGAGCTCTTCAATGAGGTGCAGAGCGCGCTTCATTGCCATGACCGTTGTGTATTCATCAACACCCTTGGAGAATCTCATGCTCGAATCAGAAACCTGGCCAAGAGCCTTGGAACTCTTACGGATGTTGTCATGAGCGAACTTTGCAGCCTCGAACATGACTGCATTTGTCGAATCGAGGATCTCAGAGTTGAGGCCGCCCATGATACCTGCCAGCGCAACAGGCTTAACGCCGTCGCAGATTACGAGGTTATCGGATGTAAGAGAGAATTCCTTCTCATCAAGAGTTACGATCTTCTCACCGTTTTCGGCACGGCGCACATGGATCTCTCCGCCTTCAAGATAAGAATAATCGAAAGCGTGCATCGGCTGACCAAGTTCATAGAGAACGTAGTTAGTGATATCGACCACATTGGAGATCGCGGAGCATCCGACAAGAGCAAGACGGCGCTTCATCCATACGGGTGACTCGGCGATAGTAACATCTGAAACATAATGACCGATATATCTCGGGCAGAGGTCCGGAGCTGATACTCTGATGTTGAAATCGATTGCGGCATCGCTCTCAGTGTAATCCAGAGCGGGCTCCTTTACAGGCTTTCCGAGTACTGCGGCAACCTCTCTTGCGATACCGAAGATGGACTGGCAGTCAGGTCTGTTCGCAGTGATAGAAACATCGAAGATATAATCGTCCAGGCCGAGGATAGGCTTAACGTCAGCGCCCGGAACCGAATCTTCAGGAAGGACCAGAAGTCCGTTGTAACCCGCGCCGGGGAACATATCCTCGGTAACGCCGATCTCAACACCCGAGCAGAGCATACCGAATGAATCGTAACCTCTCAGTTTGCCCTGGCCGATGGTCATGACGCCTTCAACGGTTACATGGTCTTTCGCTGTCGCGTAAACCTGGGCACCGATCAGAGCCAGAGGATACTTTCCTCCTGCCTTAACATTATCCGCGCCGCAGCAGATCTGAAGAACACCGTGCTCACCTGCATCAACAGAGCAGAGGTGAAGGTGTGTGCCTTCGATCGGATCGCACGTCTTGACCTCACCGACAACGACCTTAGAGATGTCCTTGCCCACTTCGTACTTTTCCTCTACTTCAAAGCCGCAGCTGAAGAGTTTCTCCTCCAGCACGTCCGGAGTAACGTCAATATCTACATAATCTTTAAGCCAGCTTAATGGTACTAACATATTCCTGCCTCCCTTTCCTTAGTCATCGATCTGTTCAAGTACGCGGAGATCAGACTCAAATAAGAGCTTGATGTTGTTGATTCCGTACTTGAGCATGGCAATACGATCGATTCCGATACCGAAAGCCAGACCGCTGTATTTGTCACTGTCAATGCCGCAGCCTTCAAGAACCTTCTTGTTAACCACGCCTGCGCCCAAAACTTCTATCCAGCCTGTTCCCTTGCAGAGCTTGCATCCCTTGCCGCCGCACTGGAAGCAGGAAACGTCAACCTCAACAGAAGGCTCGGTGAACGGGAAATATGAAGGTCTTAATCTGGTTCTTGTTTCCTCACCGAAGATCTTCTTAACGAATACGTCGAGCATACCCTGGAGATCGCATAATGTGATACCTTCATCCACAACAAGTCCCTCCATCTGGGAGAACATCGGTGAATGTGTCGCATCGTCATCGGAACGGAAAACCTTACCGGGCGAGATGATCTTTATAGGCGGCTGCTGTGACTCCATGACATGAACCTGTCCGGCTGAAGTCTGAGTTCTCAAAAGGAACTCAGGGCTCAGATAGAATGTATCCTGCATATCACGCGAGGGGTGATCCTGAGGGATATTAAGTGCCGTGAAGTTATAGTGATCTGTCTCGATCTCATTTCCTTCATATACAGAGAAACCCATAGAACCGAAGATGTCCACGATCTGGTTTCTTACCTGTGTATTGGGATGGAGATAACCCTTCTTAAGCTTCTTGGAAGGCAGAGTTACGTCGATCGTCTCAGATTCATATCTTGCCTTCTGCTCGGCAGCTTTGAACTCCGCATCCAATGCATCGAACTTCTCTGTTGCCCAGTTTCTTATCTCATTGACCATCTTGCCGTAGTCAGCTTTAAGCTCCTTCGGTATCTTGCCCATCTCCTTCATGAGAGAACCGATCTTGCCTTCCTTGGAATCCATAACGCTCTTTCGGTATTCGAAAACACCCTTGGAGCTCTTGATCCCGGTAAGGTCTGATTCGATCTTGGCTTTGATCTCTGATAACTTTGCGCTTAATTCACTAAGTTCAGCCATGTTTTCCTCCTTTTATTTCCGCTTGTCATTAACCAAATAAAAAGCCCGCGGCAATCATAATTGCCACGGGACGAATTCGCTTTGTTCCAAGCACCTTCGCGGTACCACCCATGTTCGGGAAACCATTATAGTCACCCGCTCTTGTTTACGCACTTTTTATGCCGTTGCGCAAGGCATCTGCTTAATCAGTATCCTAACCGTTTTCGACAGAAGCTCCGGTGTTGAAATTCATCGTTATGCCCTTCGGATCGTGCTTTCAGCCCAAGACACGACTCTCTGTTCCGGTCAGCAGTAAGACTACTTACGCACCTTCATTGCAGAGCACCATTGTACATAAAAAATAAAAGAAAAGTCAAGCAAATTACATTGAAAAGAAAGGATTGAACCTTATCTCATCCCCGAGCGTGGAATCAGGTCCGTGCCCCGGATAGATCTTAAGTCCGGGATCCAGTTTGCTTATTCTCTTTACGGATTTCATTATGTCCTTTCCCGACCCGCCCGGCATATCCGTGCGTCCCACGGAACCTCTGAATACTGTATCTCCGGTAAACAGCATATCTTCGCCGTCTATAGTCACAAGAAAACACACGCTGCCCATCGTATGGCCCGGAGTCTCATAGACCTTTATCGAGATATCTTCTTCCTTTACAAGATTCTGCCCGTACATTCCGGCAAGATTGGAATACTTGAAGTCATAAATGACCTCATAGCCCTCCATATATGAGCAGTTCATGTATCCGTTGCCCAAAAGATCCCTGTCGTTGCTGCTGAAGAAGATCTTAGCCGTCGGATAGGCATCCTGCCATTCATTTACATACTTGATGTGATCATGATGTCCGTGAGTAAGCAGAAGCGCCCTCACATGACATTCACCCTTCGAAAGCCCCGGAAGGTCACAGTACTCCTCCGCTCTCTCGGGAGAGACAGAAGGATCCACGACAAAAATACCGGTATCTCCGGTAATCAGATACATATTGGATTCCAGAGGTCCTAAAGGGACTGTGATCAGCCTGCGTTCCATTCGCGATAATCAAGCGCGCCGCTGTCAATTGCGGTAATAAGTATCTCCGCAGAAGCTATGTTGGTAGCATAAGGGATCATATTCTGGTCGCAGACATCCAAAAGTTCAAAAGGATTGGACTCTCCTACCTGACGGCCGTCCCTGAGATAGATAACACAGTCAATTCCGTTATATTCCGCTCTTGAAGCAAGCTGCTCAAAGCCGCTCGAATAATCTACAGAGAGACCGGAAACATCCAAATCGGCTGCGGTCTTTAAAAGCTTGGCCGTATAGTAAACAGAGATAAGCTGATGTTTCTCAAGCAAAGGCTTGTAGGCAATGCAGAAGTTGACCAAGAGCTCAGTCTTCCTGTTGTCGGCCATCAAAACTATCTTCATCCGAAATCTCCCATTAAAAACTTATAAACAGATTGTACAGTAAAATGCGTTTTGGGGCAACTGCTCTTTGTTAGAAATCAACAATGAATTATCAAAATTTTATAATCGGGCCAAAAAGTGTCTGAAAAAACTGAAGAAATCAGCCGGCCGTGGCGTTTATCGAAGGCAGATAATCTCCAAAGATCGGGTTTGCTGTATAAAGAGGTTCGGAAGAATCGAACTGCTCATTAAAATATGCCGCCATGATCTTTTTCGCGATAACGACAGATGTGGCACCCCACTTACCTTTCTCAACCACGAGCGCAAGGGCCACCTCAGGATTATCCTTGGGCGCATAGCATATGAACAGACCGTTCGAATACTCTTTTCTTGAGTCCTCAAAGCCCGTCTCCGCCGTACCGGTCTTACATACCATCTCGACAGGATAGTCATCGAACTGTCCGCCGGCGGAAGAACTCCACCTGTATGTACCGGTAGCAACGCATCTCATCGCCGTTCTTACGGCTTCGATGCTTTCCTCGGAGATGCCTATATCAACAGATTCCGACTGTCCCTGATAAAGGATGGTACCGTCATTTGCAACGACCTTATCAACCACATAAGGCGTGCAAAGTTTGTTAGTGGCAATACCGCATGTATATCTGCAGAGCTGAAGGATCGTAAAGCAGTTATCGAACTGTCCGATCGAGGCCTGGGCGGTATTTGACGGGAACCATGTCTTATCATATACGGATTGTCTTGTAAGTCTCTTATTCTCACGGCTCGACATGACTCCGGAGATCTCGCCCGGAAGGTCTATGCCGGATTTGACACCGAGACCGAATCTGTTGGCCATAGCTGAGATATTGTCGATACCGGTCCTGATACCGAGGATCATAAAATAGATATTGCATGACTGCGCCATTGCGTCGTTCAGGGTCAGAGGACCGTGACCGTAATCAGGAAACTCGAGGCATTTGAATATCCAGCCGTCCACATCATAAGGGCTTACGCACGATATCGTATTGTCTTCAGGAGTGATATCACCGTTCTCAAGCGCAGCCAGAGCCGTGCAGGGTTTGAAAGTTGAACCCGGGGCGTACATCGACATAATCGCGCGGTTCCACATCGGAAGGTCTCCGGATGTAATATCCTGGTACTGATCCAGACCGAGATAATATTTGACCTGTTCTTTTGCCTGCTCGTCACCGTAGTTCTGCAGGACAAAATCATTAGGATCGTAGTTCGGATAAGAGCCCATGGCTATGACAGCGCCGGTGTTGACGTTCATCATAACAAAAGCGCCTGCCGAAGCAACTTTATAACCGGTCTGGTTCATCTGCTCGTCTTCCTTTGCTTCAAGGATGTATTCCTTAAGAGCCTGTGTTCCGACTTCCTGAATGTGCGAATCGATCGTCAGATAAACGGTAGCTCCCTCAACAGGCTCCGTACCGTAGCTGTGCGGGACAAAAAGGCCGTCCTCACCGTTCATGGTCCAGATACTGTAAGGCGTGATTCCGCTGCTTCCGTGGAGGTACCGCTCCATCTGTGATTCGACACCGGCCTTCCCTACCATATCATCACTCGTGTATCCGAAAGGCGAGAGATCCTGATAGGAAACACTGGATATCTTTCCCACATAGCCGAGGACATGGCTTGCATAAAGCGCTTCGGTGGAATATGTCCTTGCATATTCCTTGCCTGCGACAAGCCCCATATAGTGGTAATTTTCTTCTTCAAGTTTTCTTATAAGTTCCACAGGAACATCTGTGGCGATCTTTACCGGAGTTCCCTTGATAAAAGCCCAGTTGTCGCTGAATATCTGATATCTGATCCTTATGATCCTGTATGCTTCCTCAATCGTATAATTGTTATCTATATTGAATTTTTTTCTCAGATAAAGGAAAAACACATTAGGATCTGTTTTAACATAATCATCCGTGAATGTTACGATAACGCCCGCCGAATAATCCTTAAGGTCAAAAAGATTCGAGTCAGTCTGCCACAGCCTTATCTTATCTTCAGACTTAACGAACCTCGCCTTCGGATCCAGGATAAAATACTGGTCGAGATCCGCAACATCAATACAATGATACTGATCGAAAAGATAACTCAGTTCAAGACACAGCGAATTAAGCGAATCATCGTCCATATACGCATTCGCGATCATTACGGTGTTATATTCGACCGTGGAAGCCAGAAGGACTCCCCTGCTGTCATAGATGTCTCCTCTCGGAGCCTGCGATACATACTGTCTCACAACACCCGAAGAGCTCTGTGACAAAGTATTCTGGTAATCCGAGAACTGCAGCCTCATGGTCATTATGAGGATTACCACGCCAAATGCGACAAATATCGAGGCAAGGACAAGGTAACGGTTTGAGATAAACCTGAAAAACCGCAAAAAGAGCGATACCTGTTCGGATCTTTCGCCCTTTTCGGCATTATGGTCAAATGCACCGTAATCATCTGTCAGATTCCGAGCCATTTACCTTCACCTTCCTGCTCAATAATCTCATCTTTATCAGCTTTTCCCTTAAACGACACAGGACCCAGGAACCTGAGCAGCAGGATCAAAGGCACCGCGGTTATTGTATTCAACAGCAGCTGCGGGAGGAAAGAATATACAAAAGCCGTAAAAGGCGAATATATTCCCGAACCGGTTCCCGCCAGGGTGCTCCAACCGTAGATTATCAGATAGCCTGCCGTTTTATAGCAGAACGTGGCGAAAATGACAGCAACGACGGAGAACGGGATATTACGGTGCATTCTGCTTGTAAAGAAAGATGCTCCCGTGATTCCTGCCGCGAAAAGCGTAAACGCGCCGATAAAAGCCGTCACCCTTACATCGCCGTCAAGACCGATTACAGCCGGCGGCGAGAATACATCCCTTATGATCCCACAGACAAGTCCGACAACGGCACCGTCCCAAAATCCGTTGAAATATCCTGAAAGCACTACGAAAACAAACACCAGATCTGCCGTCTGTCCCGCAAAACTGAACGCATCCGGGAAAGATACCTGGATCGAAGAGAGAAGGATAATATAGACCGCATAAACGATTATCTTCCTGACTCTTGCTTTTGTATCCCCGGCAAAAATACGCATAGACCAGTACCTTAAACCGCGTTCGTTTCAGCAGTCCCTTCAGCCGTTTCGACATAAGGGATCATGATAAAGACGTCCTCAAGTTTGCCTATCTGCGAATACGGCTTCAGCGCCGCCTTAACATCCAGCGGATTTGAATAATCAACAGATTCGATTACGCCGATCGGAACACCTTCCGGGAACAGGCCTCCGTCACCTGAAGTAACGATCTCCATACCCGGTTCAAGATTAACGTCCGGATCTATACCCTTTACAAGACACAGACCCTGACGCTTCAGCTCCGCATCTCCGACAATCATAAACGTCGCGCCGTTAACTTCATTTACCTTTCCGGCAACAGCAAATCCTTCATGAAGCAGAGGCAGGACCCTTGATTCAGTATCCGAAGATTCGATAACTCTTCCTACAAGGTTCATCTCTACGTCAAGCACCGGATAGGAATTGCCTTCTTCAAGAACGATACCGTCCGCGGCACCAGCATTAAGCCTTATCGTGGAGAACCATTCATCTGATTCTCTCGAAAGGATAGCCGCGCCGTAAATAACATAATTACTGAAAGTGTCTTTGATATGAAGGGCATCCTTAAGCTCTTCATATCTCAATGCGGCCTCCTCATTCTGTGTAAGATGATATCTTAAGTCCGCTATCTGCTCTTTAAGAGCTTTATTCTCTTCTCTTATGGCAATACCGTCGGTAATTGCAGCCCAGAAATCGCTTAACTTATCACCTGTCTTTTTGACAAGTGACTGCGCAGGAGAAGTAACCAGCTGCACCGGCTGAAGAAGCTTTTTGACGGGACTTCCCGGAAGCAGGCTCAATATAGCGCATGCCGCCAGAACGAGCAGGACGATAAGCGCTATGAACCATTTAGACTTTAAAAGCTTTTTCAAGGATGTTCTCCTGTCAGATCAACAGATCAGCCCTTCTTGCCGCAGCAGTTCTTATACTTCTTGCCAGAACCGCAGGGACAGGGATCGTTACGGCCGATCTTGTCGGAATGAGCCATATTGGCTTCACGGTATTCGCGGGTAATCTCATTTCTCTTCTCTTCGGAGAGAATATCTTTCCATGCCTTGATGTTGTAAAGCCATTCAGCCTTTGCGTCACGCATGTTGTAATAGAGCTTCTCGTAATCGATAACGAGTTTGATCTGATAATTATCATCGATAGCTTCAAGATCAATATCGTCACCGTTTGTAAGACTGGACTTTATACCGTCAATGAATCCTACGAACACATCCATCGAATCCTTGGGAAAATCAAGTTTCTTAGCCATCTCGGCTGCTGTTCCGCTTAAGAATTCCTCATTATCAGGATATGCGCTGAGGATCTTCTCGTAAGCAATCTTTTCGAGCGCATAGTAACGGTTGATATATTCAACATATTCCTGTCTGTTGGAAGCGTCCTCGGACTTATCCATCCATGTCTTGTAATAACTCATCGTGTTTATTCCTCCGTCGTGGTTCTATATTAAAGCTTGGCTGCTACTGCCTTGAGGAATTCCTCTGTAGTAACGGTCTTTTTGTTCTCGTTATCAAGCAGATTATTGAGATCGCCCGTGATGGTTCCCTCTTCGATCGTCTGGATGGAAGCCTTCTCGATCCTGTCGGCAAACGCCTCGAGTTCAGGAAGATCATCAAGCTGTGCTCTCTTTCTGAGCGCTCCGGACCAGGCGAAAAGTGTAGCCATCGGGTTAGTGGATGTCTGCTCACCATTAAGATGTCTGTAGTAATGACGGGTAACCGTGCCGTGGGCAGCCTCATACTCGTAAACGCCCTTGGGGGAAACGAGAACAGAAGTCATCATGGCAAGAGAACCGCATGCGGAAGCGAGCATATCGCTCATTACATCGCCGTCATAGTTCTTGAGCGCCCAGACAAATCCGCCGGAAGAACGCATTACTCTTGCAACTGCATCATCGATAAGCGTGTAGAAATATGTGATGCCTGCAGCCTCGAACTTTTCCTTATACTGTGTGTCATAGATATTCTGGAAAATTTCCTTGAAGCGGCCGTCATACTTCTTGGAGATCGTATCCTTTGTAGCAAACCAGAGATCCTGCTTGGTGTCCAATGCATACTCGAAGCATGATGTGGCGAATGCCGCAATGGACTTGTCCGTGTTGTAAAGTCCCTGTACAACACCTGCATCCTTATATTCAAAGATCGTCTGGCTTTCCTGTCTTCCGTCGGGATAAGTAAGAACAAGATCAGCTCTGCAAGGACCGTCTACAAGAAACTCCGTGTCTCTGTAAACGTCACCGTAAGCATGTCTAGCGATAGTGATAGGCTTTTCCCAGCAAGAAACGAAAGGTCTGATTCCCTTTACGAGGATCGGAGCCCTGAAAACTGTTCCGTCCAGGATAGCTCTGATTGTTCCGTTAGGGCTCTTCCACATGGTGTGGAGATTATATTCTGTCATTCTCTGGGCATTGGGCGTTATCGTTGCGCACTTTACAGCAACTCCGAGCTCATTTGTCCTGTTGGCAGCATCGATCGTTACCTGGTCAGCTGTCTCATCCCTGTGCTTCAATCCCAGATCGAAATATTCAGTCTTTAAATCAACAAAAGGTAAAATGACGATATCCTTGATCTGCTTCCAGATTATCCTGGTCATCTCATCCCCGTCCATCTCAACAAGCGGGGTCTTCATCTGAATCTTAGCCATTATGATCTCCATTCTTCTAAATAATACTAAAAGATTTTAAGACATAAGGACAACAACGTCAAATACGATAATGTGGTAAAAGAATATGAAATCTGACCGCTTCCGGCGCAATTATTCAGACATTCGCCTTTGCGCTTGCTTTGACAAGGATTATTTCGAGCGAATACCGCTCGTCAATAAGTCCGTGCTTGAAATCACTGTCTGAATCCGAAGCGGCAAGATACAGGTCGATAAGCCTCTTCATCTGGAAATTGCCTGCCTGGCTGACAAGCTTTTTTGCCCTGAATTCATGCATTCCTGTGCGTTTGACCAGAAGATCGGCATTCCCCGCCTCTTTAGCCATTATCAAAGCCTTGATATGATTGATGATCGAGACTCTTATTCTCGCCAGAGGCTCTTTGTTGGTTATCAGCTTATCGAGCGTGCCTAGCGCGATACGTGCATCTCCGCTTCCGCAGGCATCCATAATATCGAATATCTGTCCGCTCAGATCCGGCGGGCAGCAGAGTTCCACAATATCAGGAGTGACTTCAGTATAATTCTTGCTCTGACAATAAAGAGCGACCTTGTTGATCTCGTTTACGAGTTCCATCATGTTGCCGGAACATCTTGAGGACATTGAATTCGCGGCTTCAAAGCCAATCCTTAAGTGTTCTTTGGAGAACCTGTTGCTGATCCAGCCCGTAAGCTCATCCTCTTCGAACCCGCTCATCGAAGCAACCGTTCCGTATTGGAGGAAAGCCTTAAACGCTTTCTTTCTGCTGTCTGCAGTCTCTTCGAAAAAGACCACGACCGCGGAGGACGGGATATCCTTCAATATCTCAAGATTCTTATCGCTGAGTTCCCTACCGGGAAGACCGGACTGCTTGACGATGACAAGTCTTCTGGGCGACATCCACGGCGGCATGGAGATCAGCTCTTCAAGCTTTGCCATATCGAATTTGTCGCCTGTCCTCGTATCTATGACAGCATAATCCATGTCCTCGGCGCCTTCACCGAGGCAGGCCTTCTTCAGCATGGATACGGCTCCGTCGATCATGTAATCCTCGGTACCGTACAAAAGCACAAGCCCCAGCGAATCAGGCTCTTTACTGATCTTTGTAAGCATCTGACGGGAATTCAGGACTCCCTTTGGAAGCGCTTTTGCCTTAGCCACCTTTAATCAACCTCCGAACTAATGCCGCTGTCTCTCCGTTCCGTGCTCAGCCTCCGAACAGGTCCGGATACTTGCTCTTGAACATGATGTCAGTATCAACATCTTCGTTACATCCGTCTATCCTGCCTATAGATCCGGTCTGCCACATCGTGTAATCGCCTTCATAGCTTGTTTCCTTTACATAATGGGCAAGCCATACATCGTAACCGGCGGGTTCCCAGATTATCTCAAGATAGTACTTGCTTGAATACAAAATGGTGCTTAATCCGTTCGCCTGCATTATCCATGCAAACTCATAGAACAGATTATTAATGTCAACAATGCTCATATTATATTTCTGGAAATGGCCCCAGCTTTCCCAGTCAAATGCGACAGGCAGATCCAGTTCCTTATCCTCAAGCACCGCAAGCAGTTCGTTACAATGTTCATGCAGTTCTTCAATATTGCTGTCTGTAGAATAGTAATAAACGCCGATCAGAAGGCCTGCAGCCTTTGCATCCTGATAATACTCCTCGAACTTGCGGTCCTCGCCCAGTTCGCCGTTGTTGTATATCATTGCCCTCAGCATTACAAAGTCGCATCCGGCGGCCTTTACCTTCTCGAAATCAATGTCACCCTGATATCTGGATACATCTATGCCGTAAGCTATATCTTCACCGGGATATCTGTCCATAAAATCGCTGAATGCCAGCGTCGTATGCTCGGAAGAGCCGCCGCCACCGCCGCCTCCGCCGCTCGGAACATAAACATTGACCGTCATACTGCCTGTCTTTGTGTTCCCCGCATCATCGATCAACGTAAGCGTAAGCGGATAACTGCCCGAATCAGATGTATCGACCTCACCTTCAACCTGGAGCTCGACATCACTGTCGCAGTCATCTATATAGCCGATATAACGCTGAATATCAAAATCGCTTCCCACAGAAATACTTACACTCTCGGGAAGGCTAAGGAACATCGGTGCCGTCTTATCCACCGCAGGCATATTCATATGAGGTATGCACGGTGTCGGTATCGGTGTAGGTGTAGGCGTGTTCGTCGGCACCGGTGTATTTGTCGGCGTCGGCTGGGCTGTAGTCTCAATAGTGTTGCTGTCGTTGCCTTCCTTTATTCCTTCGGAAGCCTTGGTCTCCGCAGCGTCACACCCCGTAAAAGAGGCTAAGATCACCGAGGACACTAAAACCGGGGCAAGCAATGACCTGATCGTCCTGTAAATTTTTCTCTGCATAATCTCCATTCTCCGGCATTTACGAGCCGGAACCTTTCCTATTTTCCCATATGTCTCCCATATATCACTCAAGAGTATATCAAACAAAACCGAAATTCTAATGCCCTTTATAGGACAAAATAAGGCAAAGCCAAATGCCGGATGATGTTGAATCTGCATTGATGCTCTTCTTAATATTCCAGCACCACCGCCCCGTCCAGGTCTGTCCGGAAGATATCACAGCCGTAAGATTCAAGCCGCTCAAGCGTTGCGGGGGCGGGATGACCGTAAAGATTACCCGCGCCGACAGAGATCACAGCCGCATCAGGCGAACATGCTTCGATAAATTCCCCGGAAGATGAATATTTCGAGCCGTGATGGGCAACTTTAAGGATGTCACAGTCAGGAAACACCTGCTCTTCAACAAGCAAAGATTCAGTCTGTGAACCAATATCACCTGTAAACAGGATTGAAGTCTCCCCGTCAATATGAAGCATAAGCACCAGGCTCGACTCGTTGCCGCCTCCGTTGCTTTCCGAAGGATAGAGGACATCCAGATATACGCCGTCAGATAAGTTTATCCTGTCGCCTGCAAGGACAAGTGATAACCGAGAAGGATCCATGGAACAGAATGGACTGTCCTCGCCTAAGGATTTGTAAAACTCGCTGACATCTTTATCTCTGTCATCAGCCTCAGGTATATATGAAGTAAGGATATCTCTTGTCCTTCCCATATCGTATAAAGCGGCTATTCCGCCGGCATGGTCCGCATCCCAGTGGCTCATGATACATACATCGGCCTTGGAGATCCCGTAATAATCCAAAAGATTACTTACGGTTGTGATTCCCTCTTTATAAGTCCCGCCGTCTATCAGGCAGGTTCTTTCCGGTGTGATTATCAGGCAGCAATCCCCCTGCCCCACATCCGCAAAGACCACGCGGCAACCGGGACGGTCAATGAAAGAGAACACCTCAAACCCGATAACAGCCGCAAGGAAAAGCGCAGCAGGTTTTAAAAGCAGCCTGCGTATCTGGCAATGCGGGATCATATAAAGAAAGACCGCGAATCCGAGCGTTACCAGCAAAAGCCTGCTGAAACGGACCGGCATTCCGCTCTGTTCGCTCAACGAACTTCCGGCACTGACCAGTCCTGAAAGCGCTTTAAGACAATAATACAGCGGTGCTGACATGATATTTGACCAAAACGGCAGCAACAGGCATAAGATCACACACGGTACAAAGAACACACATGCTGCGCCGGCCAGAAAAGTGCCGGCTGCCTGGATGACCATGTGTTCCGGATCCGGCCGCATCGAAATATCAGTCCAGAACGGGATCAGGCCTGCCCCCGCGGCAATATACAAACTGACGAGCTTAGCCGCGTTTTCGCCAAGACGGATATTCAAAAGAAAGCGGAAGATCTTTCCGCTATAGACCTTTATGGCGATCACTGCGCAAAAACTCATTTGAAATCCGGAAGACAAGGCACAGAAGGGATCAGATATCATCATTACCATAGCGGCCAGGCTCACAGCGGACAGCCATTCCCTGCCGGCAAACACACAGATGCTCATGACCGCAGCTCTTGTGACCGAATCGCTCCAGCCTGTAAGACAGCCTATAATGATGCAAAACAAGGCATGGATCATCAAAGCATGCCTGCGCTTTATCCTGAACATTTCGATTATCTTCGGAACACAGAGCAGAAATCCCGAGAAATGCGTGCCTGACACGGCTAAAAGATGCGAGCAGCATGACATCTCAAACTCCCGTGAAACACCGTCTGATATGAGCGATCTGTCCCCAAGACAGACAGCGGCGGATAATGCCCTGTAAGATGCGTCAAAAGTATCCGTTACAGCCTTAAATACTCTTTTCCTTAACCCGAAAAACTGTTTCTGCAGATAACCCGTGATATTCAGCGGAAAACCGGCTTTTCCGGCAACAGTACATTTATCACAGGAGAATGTATATAGAATGCCCTGTTTTCTCAGGTATTCCCTGTAATCGAACTCACCCGGATTGCCCGCCGTGCGGGGTTCTTTCAATTTTCCTTTAAGCAGCAGGACATCGCCCGGCGAAATATCACCGCATTCACAGTAAAAGCTGACCTTTGCAAGAGATCCGCCTTCGAGACGGACTGCAGCATCAATATTACCTGAAAGGTCGTAAGAAACCTCTGTCACAACACATTTCAGATCACCTGATACGGCATCCTCATTCACATCCGAATTCAGTCTCGAACTTATGAAAAAGCCTGAATAAAGCAGCAACGGGCATATAATAAGGCATATAATAGGAAACAGCAGCCTGTTTTCCCTTTTCCGCCGCCCGGAAAAGAATAAACAGCAGCTTATAAAGACAACTAAAACACATATGATCACCGCGGGAATGACAGAAGCAGAATAAAAGCAGCCAAGACTGCCTGCAAACAACAAAAATGCGGGCAGGACAACAGGACGCTTTATTAACGCGCTCTCCAGATTGATAAAGTCAGACAGTACCGGTCTGAAGTCCTGCAAAAGACCGTATCCGCGGCCTGAAAGCCTTCTGCCGACTGATGTTTTGCCATATAAGTCCTTCATGTTAAAATTCTAATGCGGTCATTTGTCGGTCCGAGTCTCAATCTTCGTACAAAAACCTGCAAAGGAACCTGCAAAAACGACAATCTGAACACTTTGAACAGAGTTATAAACATGGCTATTAATTTCGGAAAGATAAAATATCTGAAGACCTGCGCATCGCTGAATGATACGCCCGGCACAGGTCTGCCCGAGATCGTTCTCGCGGGAAGGTCCAATGTCGGCAAGTCATCACTCGTCAACGCCCTGGGAAACAATAAAAAACTTGCAAAAGTATCGCAGACACCCGGGAAGACGCAGCAGATAATATATTTCGATCTGGATGGAAAGGCCATCCTTGCCGATCTGCCGGGTTACGGCTTCTCAAAAGCTTCAAAGACAAGATCACAGGGCTTTTCCGAGCTTTGCGACAATTATTTCAAGGTCAGAAAGGGCATCGATCTGGTGCTTTTGCTCATAGATATCAGGCATGAACCATCTTCTGACGATATCGCGATGCTGAATTACCTTAATCAATCGGCTCTTCCTTATTTTCTGGTATTTACAAAATGCGACAAGCTTTCTGCCCAGCAGGTCAGAAATCAGCTCCGGATGATGTCAACTGTACTTGATTTTGCCGAAGATGCAAGGGTTTTCGCGGTATCCTCCAGCGAGACAAACCCGCAAAAATCAGGAATAAATGATTTAAAGCAGGCGCTCTCTGATGAGGTATGCAAAGATTGAACATAAATTCAAAAACATTTCGTGCAAATTTCTATACATATTCACTTTGAATTGTTTTGTGACTCCGATATTATTTAATTAATCTTTAAGCGGAGGATCTCAGTTTGCCATGAGCGACTTATATGTCAATACAGGCTATAAGGATACATATTTGGCACCTTTCGGTCCTATTGGCATAATTGCACATACTTCCAACAAAGAATTCGTAAAGAAGGTTTCCGAGGTCCTTTCATACAAGAGAAAGCTCCGTTCACAGAAACCCGGCAATATATATGCAAACGATCCCGGCTATTCAAGGGAAAACTATATTATCGATTCAGAACTTATCAGATTCCAGACCGGCGAAGGCAAGTTTTCCATAGGAGAAAGCGTCAGAGGTCATGATATCTATGTCATTACCGATGTCCTTTCACACAATATGGATATAAGCCTCGTTGAGGGAAAACATGTAATATCTCCCGATGACCAGTATATGGATCTTCTCAGGATCCTTTCCGTACTTAAGGGAAAAGCCAAGAGAGTCAATGTCATCATGCCTTTTGTTTATGAGGGCAGGCGCGAAAAGCTCGATTCCCACAGGGAATCCTATGACTGCGCCGATATGCTCAAGAAGCTTTATAAGCTCGGCGTTGCAAATCTTATTGTTTTCGATCCCCACGACGCGAGGATCGCGAATGCGGTACCGCTTATGTCTATTGAGATGCCGCGCTGTCAGTTCAAGATGACCTCCACCCTCTTGAACCGTTTCGGTTCTATCAGGATGGACAAGGAATCTACGCTCGTGGTAAGCCCTGATGAGACAGGTATATCGCGGGCCATTTTTTACTCATCCCATCTGAATCTGCCTTTGAGCTTCTTCTACAGGTACTATCACAACCAGGACGGCCAGGTCGTCAAGGGTTTTAAGTACCTCGGAGATGATGTCACCGGCAAGGATATCCTTCTTATCGATGACATGATCAATTCGGGCGAGACCATGATCCGTACGGCAAACAAATTAAAGAACAAGGGCGCCAAGGACATATACTGCCTTGCTCCTTTCGGACTGTTCACCGGCGGACTTGATGTATTCGACAAAGCTTATATCGACGGTGTCTTCAAGTGCATATGCACGACTAACCTCATCTATGCGCCTGAGGAACTCAGATCACGCGAATGGTATCTGGCTGCGGACATGATACCCTATGTCGCAAGGATAATAGACGCACTTAATTCAGACGAATCAGTCTACGACCTTATCAATTCGACTGCGAGACTCCAGGATCTCGCAAGCCAGATAAGGATCGGAGAGGTTTTCGATGAATTTAATGAATAAGAAATCAAATAAAGCATGAAAGGCAGGCTGCAATTATGACATCAGCATCTGACGAAAAAGCTTATTCCCGCTACGACCAATACGGCGACAACCCCATGGCGCCGGTAGGACCTATCGGTCTTATTGCACTTAGAGGAAGTGAAGATTTCACGGAGAAGGTCAACTTCTATCTCAACAAGAGACGTTCCGAGTACCAGAAGGAACAGATTGTCAATACGTATCCGGGTTTCTTCAGAGAGGATTACAGGATCCCCGTTGAGAACGCAAGGTTCTCTTCCGGAGAAGGCAAAGCAGTCGTAAAGAATACAGTCAGAGGCCATGACCTCTATCTCGTAAGCGATGTCATGAACTGCTCATGCACATACAAGATGTTCGGAACAGACAACCGTATGAGTCCTGACGATCACTATCAGGATCTCAAGCGCGTTATCCTTGCCTGCTCGGGAAAATCAAGAAGGATCAATGTCATAATGCCCTTCCTTTATGAGAGCCGTCAGCACAAGAGAAACGCGAGAGAGTCCCTGGACTGCGCTTTCGCCCTGGAAGAGCTTTATGAGCTCGGTGTCGCAAACATCATCACATTCGACGCTCACGACGAGAGAGTTGCAAACGCTATTCCTCTTGCCGGCTTTGAGAGCCTTCCCACCACATATCAGATCATCAAGGAAATGTACCGTCAGGTACCCGACCTCTCATTCTCAAGCGGTAAGTTCATGATCATATCACCTGATGAAGGCGGTATCGGCAGAGCTATGTACTATGCTTCTATCCTGGGCGTCCCGCTCGGAACATTCTATAAGAGAAGAGACTATACAAGAGTCGTTGACGGCAGAAACCCGATCGTTGCGCACGAGTTCCTCGGCGAATCTGTTGAAGGCATGGACATCCTTATCGTTGATGACATGATCTCTTCAGGTGACTCCATGATCGACATCGCGCGCGAGATGAAGGAGCGCGGCGCAAGAAAGGTTTTCTGCGCTGTTACTTTCGCGCTGTTTACCGAAGGTATCGACAACTTCAACGCCGCATACGAGGACGGAGTCATCGACAAGGTATTCGCCACGAACCTTATCTACAGAAGACCCGAACTCTTACAGGCTCCCTGGTATGCTGATGTCAACCTCTGCAAGTTCGTAGCGCTCCTCATTGACGCTATCAACCACGATGCATCGCTCTCAAGCCTCATCAACCCTACCGAGAAGATCAAGCGTCTCCTCAAGGAGAAAGAGAACATCGGCTGATAATGGCAAATACCGCAAAGTCACATTCGGTAAAGTCTGCTTCGGGGAACTCGAAAAAAAGCTCCTCAAATAGTACTGCGCGCACAAAGACAGCGAACACTTCACGTTCAGCTTCCCCGAAAAGCAGTTCTAGGAAGACTTCCGCACCTGTGCAGCCGGAACCGGAATCAGATTCCCTTTTCAGGAAGTTTGCGACATCAAGAGCGGCTATGCCTCTTATCTTTATTGGCGCGGTCATTCTGATCACGGGTATCGATCTGCTTATCAGCTGGAACAAATATGACATGTTCTTCAAGATATTGGGGTTCGAGATACTGATTGCCGTTGTCATATGGGTAATACTGACACTGGTATTCTCGGGCAGGAAGAATAAGAATACGGACAGCGTCCCGTCAGAAGACGAGGTGTAATACCTTGACTCTGGACGGAATCACCTGTCAGCTCCTCGCTGACGAGCTGAATAAAGAACTCGAAGGAAAGCGTGTGGATAAGATCTACATGCCTGACAGGCATACCGTCATTCTCCACATAAGATCCACAGGCGGATACAAAAAACTCCTTATCTCGATAGATCCCGGCGCTCCGAGGATATGTTTTGCCGACAATACTCTGGAGAACCCTTCAATGCCGCCCTCTTTCTGCATGCTTCTGCGCAAGTACCTGGCAGGTTCCAGGATAGAAAGCGTTACCAATCCCGGTTATGAGAGGATTATCGAGATAACTGTCAGCAAATTCGATGAATTGAAGGACCGCAAGACCTATACGCTCACGGCAGAGCTTATGGGCCGTTTCTCGAATCTTATCCTTATAAACGGGTCCGGCAGGATACTTGATTCCGCTATCCATGTTGATTTCTCTGTATCACGCGTAAGAGAAGTCATGCCTGCCCGTGTTTATGAATATCCTCCGGCGCAGGATAAACTCACTCCCGAGAACGCTCTTAAGGCCGCCTGTGCAGGCAGTCTTCCTGTAACAGAAAATGAATCATCACGCCCTGTGGCAAAAGCCCTTGTAGGCTCGGTTCTCGGTCTCTCACCTGTTCTGGCTTCCTATATTACCGACAGGGCTGATATCGATGACAGAAAGACCCTGTCTATGCTTACAGATTACGAGAAGGCCAGACTAATATCTTCCGTAAAGGATTTTCTCACCGCAGTAACTGAAAGGACCTATACACCTTATGTCTTTTTCGATGAGAACAACGAGCCCGAAGACGCATCCATAGCAGAGCTCAAAGGATATGCCAAAACAAAGCCCGTATCCTCGATATCGGAAGCGGTATATATGTATTATCAGGCAAGGGATTCAAGACTTGTTCTCGATAAAGGACGCGACCGTTTAAGCCAGATAATAGGAAGCGCGCTCGCCCGTGTCATAAAGAAGCGTGAGATTCACGAACAGGATCTTGAAGAAGGCAAAAAAGCCGAATCGCTGAAGCATTCAGGCGACCTTATCCTCACCTACAAATACATGATCAGGCAGGGTGATTCAAGTGTCACGCTCACAGATTATACGGATGCTTCCCAGAAAGAGATAACGATCCCTTTGGACCCTTCGCTCGACGCTTCTGCGAATGCCCAGGATTACTACAGGCGTTTCCATAAAGCCAAGCGGAAAATGGAGCTTGCGGAAAACTATCTTAAGGAAGACGAGATGGCTGCCCAGTATCTGCGTTCTCTGAATGCCGCCGTCAATGCCGCTTCAAGCCCGGAGGATCTCGCGGCGATCAATGAAGAGATAAGAGCCGAGATCTCCGGTGATTCAGGTTTTCGAAAAGGATCAGCGTCCGTAAAGAATAATGCCGGCAAAGGCGATCCTAATAAGATGGTCGGTGTCGCGAAGTCAGGCAAAGCATCCTCAAGGGCTTTAAGGGAAGCTGCAAAAAGAGCCAATGCCCTCAAGGGCAGCAAAGACAGATCAAAAGAAAGAGCCCTTCCCTGCCGCAGATACATGACCTCTGACGGTTACGAGATACTTGCGGGAAGGAACAATATCCAAAACGACCAGCTCACCTTCCACACCGCTTCAAGACACGACTGGTGGTTCCACGTTAAGGGGCTTCCCGGAACACACGTCATACTTAAAACAAAGCCTAATGAGGATATGCCTTCTGATAACGCTTTTTTGGAGGCTGCAAGTCTTGCCGCGTTCTTCTCCAAGGCAATTATCCTTGAAGAGCACATGACTTCCGAAGATTCCAAACCGGGCCAGCTGAAAGCCGAAGTGGACTACTGCCCCGTTTCACATGTAAAAAAGATCCCGGGAGCAAAGCCCGGAATGGTTATCTACGAAGGATATTATTCAGTTCTCGTCGAAGCCAAAGAGCCCGCAGGTCACGATTCAAAAGACCTGTAGATCTTATCCCTGAATTTGGATTCCTCCAAAGAGAATATACAGCCGCAGAACTTCTGCCTGTATAATCCGATCTCTCTGGCCATATCCTGACCCTGTCTGAATCCCGGTCTGAAATCCATATATTCAAACTTAACACCATACTTTGAAGCTTTCTTATCACTGATCTCAGCGATCTTTTCGTGCTGCTGGTAGGGGCTCACAAGAAGCGTCGTACAGAAAGATTCATAGCCGTTCTCAGAAGCAAATTTAGCAACGCTGTCCATTCTGATGTCATAGCACATCTCACATCTGGAACCGAACTCTTCAAGATATGTCTTGGAGAGCCAGTATTCCTGCATGCATTCAGTTCCTTCGGAAATAAGTCTTATCCCGAAGTGTTCACATGCCTTCTCCAGATTCTCATGCCTTCTGTCAAATTCAAACTGGGGCTGGATATTCGGGTTGTACCAGTAACAGTCAAGATCTCGGCCTTCAGATAACAGAAGGTCCAAAGGATACATTGCGCAGGGACCGCAGCATGCGTGAAGGAGCATCTTCCCCATCAGCTGTTCTCACCGTCCTTATTTGCATTCTGCCAGTCTTCTATTGAGATATTCTCATATTTGGGAGGAACCACGTCACTGTTCTTCATACCTGCGATAAAAGAAGGCGGAGGAGTTATTCCGATATGCTCGAAAGCCCTTAACGTAAGAACTCTTCCTCTCGGAGTCTTTGCGAGGAATCCGTTCTGGAGCAGGAATGGTTCATAAACATCTTCGATAGTCACAGGATCTTCACCTGTGCAGGCTGCGAGAGTCTCAAGACCGACCGGTCCGCCCTTGAAAATATCCGCTATTGCGGTAAGGACACGTCTGTCAACAGCGTCAAGTCCTAACTCATCGATATCCAGAGCCTTAAGGCCGAAGTCTGATACTTCCTTATCAATTACATCCTTTTCGAGATATGAGGCAAAATCCCTCATACGCTTAAGAAGCCTTATGGCGATTCTCGGAGTACCTCTGGATCTGGAAGCGATATTGCGCAGACCCTCTTCATTGATCGCGATCCCAAGGAGTCCCGCATCACGCTTAAGGATCTCCATAAGTTCTTCGGTCTCATAAAGCTCAAGACGGTGGATCATGCCGAAACGGTCTCTCAGAGGAGCGGATATCATACCTGCTCTGGTAGTCGCTCCGACCAGTGTAAAGTGAGGAAGATCAAGCCTTACCGATCTTGCAGCAGGGCCCTTGCCGATCATGAGGTCGAGGCAGTAATCCTCCATTGCGGGATAAAGCACTTCCTCAACGCTCTTGTTAAGCCTGTGAATCTCATCGATAAAGAGGACTTCGTTTTCATTAAGGTTAGTAAGAAGAGCTGCCAGATCACCCGCCTTCTCTATGGAAGGACCTGTCGTGATATGCATGGCAACACCCATCTCGGAAGCGATGATGCCGGCAAGCGTTGTCTTGCCGAGTCCCGGAGGACCATATAAAAGAACGTGGTCTAAAGCTTCACCGCGCTTCTTTGCCGCATCGATAAAGATCTTAAGATTGTTCTTAACCTTGGTCTGACCGGAATATTCATCAAAGGTTACCGGCCTTAAAGCCTTCTCCTCGGTATCACCGGGCTGTCTGAGTCTCCCCAGAACCCGCTCTTCATCATTTTCCTGTTCGTTAAATCCCATCATCGATTCTTTATTCCTTATGAGAACTTCTTACCTGCAGCAACCTTTAATGCCTTGCGGATAAGATCTTCAAGACCGATCCCCTCCTCATACGCGGCCGCAACGGCATCTGCTGCTTCCTGATCTTTATATCCTAACACAACGAGAGCTCCGGCAGCATCCTGCATAATACCGGCATTGCCGCCGGAGGAAGCCGCAGCGGCAGCGGGCACTGCGCTTACAGCGGCAGAAGCTCCGAGCTGTGCCTTAAGCTTATCCTTAAGCTCAAGTATGATCCTCTCTGCAGTCTTCTTTCCGAGTCCCTTAACTCCTGTAAGAAGCGCCACATTATTGCTCATGACGGCTGCGGCTATCTGTTCCGCAGACAGCGAAGCGCATATGGTATGCGCCACCTTGGGACCGATACCGCTTACGGTGATCAGCTTTAAGAACATCTCCTTCTGGTCTCTTGAACTGAACCCGTAAAGTGAGATATCGTCCTCTTTTACGCTCTGGTACAGATAGACAGTTACATTTTCGCCCGGACCGCCGAATTCAGCTGAGATCCCCAGAGGACAGTTGATAAGATAACCGATCCCGTTATTCTCGATAACGATCTGCTGGTCATTGCGTTCTGCTATTGTGCCTTTGATATAAGCGTACATTCAATATCTCCTTAATGCTGATGTGTATTCAGAAACTTATCAGACAAAACCTTCGTTGCGTTTTGAATAACCGTAACGCCCGTACTGATAACCGGATACGGCCTTTCCGGCGAAGGCCAGTCCCGTATTTGCGAGAGTGATTGCCAAAGCAAGAGCATCGGCTGCGTCATCGGGCTTGGGCACTTCTTTAAGACCAAGTATAGACTTGGTCATTACCTGTACCTGCTTTTTCTGGGCCTTGCCGTACCCGGTGATCGCGAGCTTAACCTGTCCCGGCGTGAACTCATACACTTCAACTCCGGCTCTCGCGGCTTCAACGAGTACTGCGCCCCTGGCCTGCGCGGTACCAATAACGGTAGTGTGATTATGTCCCATAAAGAGCTCTTCAACTGACATAAAGTCAGGCTTATACTGCTCGAGAAGGAATCTGATCTTATCGTTGATCGTAAGAAGCCTCAAAGGGAAATCAACACCGGCCTTGGTCTCAATAACGCCGTAATCCACGGCAACAAGCTTATTCCCGCACTTATCGATAATTCCGTAACCCGTGATCGCGTAGCCCGGGTCGATACCGATTATCCTTTTCTTTACGGGTTCGTTGGCCATAGTACTCCTGTCAAAGCATAAACATTTGTTCGTATTATATCGCAATAACAGAACAAATCAAGTTATAACACCCAAGATCGAAGGCTTCTTTTCGGGCTTATCAGGACCGATCTCGTATGCTTCAAGGATAAGATCCATCGCATCGAAAAGGCGTTCCTCGGAGATCTCGCATTTCTCGCCGTGGTACAGAGCACACAGTGAATCTCCGCGCTCAACCCTGTCACCGACTTTGGCAAAGAATCCGATTCCCGCTCCGTAATCGATCGTATCAGTCTTCTTAAGACGCCCTGCACCGAGAATTACCGAAGCCTGACCGATCAGGTCTGTCCTTATGCGCGTGACATAACCACTTTCAGGCGAATTGACGTGCATACAGTCAAAAGGCTTATCAACATAGACCGGTGACCCTGAAGTCGTAAGACTGCCTCCCTGGGACTCTATAAGCTGTTTATATTTCTCATAGCATGTGCCGTCAAAGAGTCTTGCCCTGATCTCTTCCCTTAATACCTGCGGGCTCATTCCCCCTTCTTTTCCCGCAATAGTAATCAGGTGGTAAGCAAGCTCCGTGACAACTTCGATAACGTCCTCTTCGCCCTTTCCCGTTACGGTGTCAAGAACTTCCTGCATCTCAAGGATATTGCCGCAGAACCTGCCCAAAGGCTGATCCATATCCGTAATTACGGCAACAGTCTTACGGTCTGCGAGTTTACCGATCCTGATCATGGCTTCGGCAAGCTCTTTTGCCATCGCATAATCCTTCATAAACGCCCCGGAACCGCAGGTGACATCGAGAACTATTCCTTTTGCGCCTCCCGCGAT
>CACYRM010000008.1 GCA_902776845.1 Oscillospiraceae bacterium | reverse complement strand
CAGGACAGAAATCTTTTTTATGGATCCTTCCCATGAGTGAATTCAGAACAATGCAGGAAATATTGTTGAAGCCCGTCAGCTCCCCGAGATTGCGGGGTGTTCTGTATCCGTCTCCGTAGATCAGCAGCGGGATGCATTCTCTTGAATGATCAGTTGACGGAGTGGAGGGATCGCAGCCGTGATCGGCGGTGATTATCAGCAGATCGTCCTCTCTGAGCCTGCTTAGTATAACGCCCAGCGCATCATCAAATTCATGCATGGCTTTCGCATAACCCTCTGTATCGTTGCGGTGACCGTACTTCATGTCAAAGTCCACAAGATTTGTGAAGCAGAGACCGTTAAAGTCACGGTCCATCATCTCAATGGTCCTGTTGATGCCGTCGGTATTGCTCTTGGTGGGATTGGATTCCGTAAGACCTCTTCCCGCAAACAGATCGTATATCTTTCCTATTGAGATGACGTCATATCCCTCGGCTTTGAGAAGGTCGAGCATCGTGGAAGACGGGGCTGAGAGCGAGAAGTCGTGGCGGTTTGCAGTTCTTGTGAAGCTGCCGGGTTCTCCCGTAAAGGGTCTCGCGATGACGCGGCCGACGGCATTTTCGCCGCTCATGATCTCCCTGGCCTTTTTGCAGATATCATAGAGTTCTTCGAGAGGAACGATATCTTCATGCGCGGCGATCTGAAGAACGCTGTCTGCAGAGGTGTAGATTATGAGACTGCCGGTCTTCATGTGTTCCTCGCCGTAGTCCCTGATAACATCAGTTCCGCTGTAGGGCCTGTTGCACAGGAAACCTCTTCCCGTAGCTTTGCTGAGTTCTTCAATGATCTCATCCGGGAATCCGTCAGGATATGTCGGCTGCGGTCTGTCGGAGATAATGCCTGCTATCTCCCAATGTCCTATAGTGGAATCTTTTCCTGCGGATATTTCCCTTACTCTTGCGTAGGAGCCGGCCGGTGAGGGGATAGATTCCTGAGCGTTTTTGTAGTCAATGATCCTTTTATCATCTTCTCCGTCTATTGCCAGGAGTCCCATTTTCGAGAGATTCGGATACGGCTCGTTCGAAAAGGACAGAACTGCCGCTAAAGTGTTGCTGCCTTCATCACTGAATTCCGAAGCATCCGGAGCGCCGCCTATACCGAAACTGTCAAGCACGATCAGAAAAACACGTTTTGCCATATAAAGAACCTCTTAAATACTGATTGAAAAGAATAATACTGATACTTAATTATATGACAAAATTAATAAATGACGTTATCTTCCTGACAGATACAATATCCATGATGATAATCAGAGCGGTAATATCTTTATGTGCTTATCTGTGTTATAGTTTGCGGGAAATACTGAAATGAGTTATGTGTGAATGAGCGAAGAGAAGACATTTTCAGATCTTGACCTGTCCCCTGAGGTTATGGGTGCCTTAAAGAAGATGGGCGTTAAACGTCCTACGACGATCCAGCAGAAAGCGATTCCGCTCCTGATGGATAATATCAGCGTGATCGCCAAGGCTCCGACCGGTACAGGCAAGACTTTCGCATTCGGTATACCGATCCTCGAATACCTTAACATGGATTCAAAGTTCGTTCAGGCGCTCATCCTCTGTCCGACAAGAGAACTGGCCCTTCAGATTACATCAGAGCTTAAAGGTCTTGCGAAGTATATAAAAGGGTTCAGGATCGCCGCGCTTATCGGCGGCCAGAGCATGCGTCTCCAGGCTGAAAAGATTCAAAAGAATCCCCAGGTGATCGTTGCGACTCCGGGCCGTCTTATCGATATGACCCAACGGAAAATGGTGGATATCTCCAATATATACACACTTGTCCTGGATGAGGCCGATGAGATGCTCAAGATGGGCTTCATCAATGATATAAGAAAGATAATGGCGTTAACGCCCAAAGATAAGCAGATAGCATTATTCTCCGCCACTATGCCCAGAGAGATCCAGAATATCACATGGGAATTCATGTCCGGCAGTGCCGAGATCGATGTCATGCCGAAGGCTGAGGATCATCCTGATATTGACGAATACATCGTCGAGTGTCCCGAAAAGGACAAGCTTAAGACGATAATAAGGATAATGGCTAAAGAGGACCTCAGGAAAACGATCGTATTCTGCAACACAAAGGTTCAGACCTCAAAGGTCGGCCAGCAGCTTACAGCTGCCGGAGTCTCAGCAAGAATTCTTCACGGAGACTGCAGCCAGAGGGAACGCAATAAGGTAATGGACCTCTACAGGGCTGACAAGTTCGATGTCCTTGTGGCAACGGATGTCGTGGCGAGAGGCATCGATGTCGATGATATAGAAGCGGTATTCAATTACGATATTCCCAAAGAGAATGAACTCTATCTTCACAGGATCGGAAGGACTGCGCGTGCAGGTAAGGCGGGGAAAGCATATTCTCTCGTCGCGTATCTCGACCGTCCGAGGATGGAAGAGATAATCAGATATACAAAAGCTGATCCCAAACCGTATGAGGTCGGTTGATCCTCAGCTGCGGGTTTTAGCGGGCTTTTTTATCATTCCTTTATAAGTCGAAGGGTTAAGGAACACGATCAGCGGCATCAGCTCAAGTCTTCCTGCCAGCATATCAAAGATAAATACCCACTTGGATACAGCGGAGAAGAAACTGTAGTTCTGCGTAGGTCCTACCATTGAAAGACCCGGACCGATATTATTGAGTGTCGCCGCAACGGATGAGAAGACTGTGACAAGATCGTGGCCTTCGAACGCGACGATGAACATTGAAAAAGCAAATGTAATCAGATATATGAAGAAATAGAGAGCGACGGAATGCTCGATGTCACTGTCCACGGTCTTGCCGTCAACATGAATCTTCTTGACGGTCCTGGGATGGATATATGTATGGATCTCTCTTTTGATCGTCTTGAACATGATCTGGAATCTGGCGATCTTGATACCGCCGCCAGTAGAGCTCGCGCATGCTCCGATGATCATAAGGACAAGGAGCAGAAACCTCGCAACTGTAGGCCACAGGTCAAAATCGGTGGTCGCAAATCCGGTTGTTGTAATAATGGTCGATACCTGGAAGAAAGAATGCCTTATAACTTCACCGAAGCTTCCGTACAGATTCCTTACCGAGAAGCAGATGATTCCCGTAACAACTGCCACAACGATCAGATAGACTTTCACCTCGCTCATCTTAAATGCTTTGGAGACCTGTCTTGTGGTCAGGTAATAATAGAAATTGAAATTCGCGCCGAACATTATCATAAAGACAGCGACGATCCACTGAATATGAGGAGCATATGAGGCGAAACTGTCATTCTTTACACCGAATCCGCCCGTGCCGGCTGTTCCGAATGCTGAACATACGCTGTCGAAAAGAGGCATGCCGCAGGCGAACAGGATAACGATCTCCGCAACAGTCATGGCAAGATAGATCAGGTAGAGCATCTTTGCCGTGGATCTGACTTTAGGAACGATCTTTCCGACTGAAGGTCCGGGGCTCTCGGCTCTCATAAGATTCATGTTGGATCCGCCAGCCATGGGAACCACGGCCAAAAGGAACACAAGCACTCCCATGCCGCCTATCCAGTGTGTCAGAGAACGCCACATGAGAGAAGTGTGTGACATTGCTTCCACGTTGGTAAGGATGCTGGCACCTGTCGTGGAGAATCCTGATGCGGTCTCGAACATCGCGTCGGTAAATGAAGGGATCTCTTTTGTAAGCACAAACGGAATGCATCCGCAGACACTCAATAAGATCCAGGAAAGAGCGGTTGCCACACAGCCGTCTTTGATGAAGACCGTCATGTTCTTTGGCTTTTTGGCGGAGACTGCAAATCCTAAGCCTACATATAGGGCAGCCAGGATAATGTAATAAAATAACTGGCTTTCTCCGTAGAAGAGACCGCATACAACGGGCAAAATCATTAAGACTCCTTCTATCAGAAGGACCTTGCCCAGGATGTAGATAAGCATTCTTATGTTCATCTGATTATGTCGGTCAAAGTGGTAAAGCCTTTATTCTTGGTAACGATCATAACGCTGTCACCGACCTCGATCGAATCGCTGCCGGTAGGGATAATGATCTTGCCTGAACGGTTGATAAAGGATACAAGGGTATTGGGCTTAAGTTTCATATCCTTGAGCTGTTTGCCTGTGGCGCCGGAAGGCTCCTTTACTTTAAACTCGATAGCCTCGGCACGCTCATCAAAAAGATGATACATAACTTCGACGTTGCTTCCGATGGAAGCCTGTCTCGCGCGGGCATATGTGATGATAGCCTCGGAGGTGATCAGCTTGGGGTAGATGACGCTTCCGAGATCCAGACGGTTTATAACATCGGTGAAGCTTATCTTGTTGATCTTTGTTACTGACTTGATGCCTTTGGATATCTGTCTTGCGAACAGGGCAAGCATGATGTTCTCCTCATCGATACCTGTCAGGGCAACAACTGAATCGACGTCTCTGATGCCGGTCTCCTCAAGGAGAGCTTCATTGATGCCGTCGCCGTTGATGATGGTCGCTTTGGGCAGAAGGTCGCTCAGTTCGTCGCAGCGCTTGGGGTCTTTTTCGATCAGCTTAACATCGATGCCTGTCTTGATCAGCTGGTCGGCAAGATAATATGCGGATTTGCCTCCGCCTATGATTATCGTGCTCCTTACGGAGTTTGTCTTGAATCCGATTGATTTAAGGAATGAATGACATACCTTTCTGGTAGCTACAAAGGAGATGATATCTCCGGCCGAAAGTTCAAATGAACCGTTAGGTATAGTCACCTCGTCGCCGCGCTCAACGCCGACGATGACGAGGTCATTGGTATAATTGCTTCCGAGATAAGCGATCGTCTTGCCGTCAAGAACATTGCCTTCAGGGATCTTTATCTTTACAAGCTCCGCGCTTCCGTGCGCGAAGGAGTTGATTGATATGGCGGCAGGGAGGAAGAGGATGCGTGCCGCTTCGACAGCAGCCTCATATTCAGGATTAATGATCATCTCAAGACTCAGCTTGGATCTCAGGTAAGGGATCTCCTTGCCGTAGTCAGGATTTCTTACACGCGCGATCGTTGCGAGATTTCTGTTGAACTGCTTAGCGATCGTGCAGCACAAAAGGTTCAGCTCGTCTGATTCCGTAACCGAGATGAAGAGATCGGCTGAAGCAATGCCTGCCTCCTCAAGAACCTCGTGGCTTGCGCCGTTGCCGATGATCCCCATGCAGTCGCAAAGGTTTGCGAGTTCAGTGAGTCTGTCAACATTCTTGTCGATGATGACAAGATCATGTCCTTCTTCAGCAAGTCTGTTTACGAGCGTGTCGCCGACTTTGCCGGCACCTACTACGATGATCTTAAGTCCTTTTTTACCCATAAGCTTAAATCCCGAATAATTCTTTGACTGCGTCTTTCTTAACGCCTGAACCGATTACTACGATCTTGCCCGTAACATCGGAAGCGCCTGTTCTTACTTCGGATTCCTCAGGCACGAAGTCGAAGTGGATCCATGTTCCGTCCTCGCCGGCAACGATTCCCTTTGAACGGAGGACCATGCCGTACTTCTCACTGTCATCCAGTGCTTTTAACGCATCCTCGATCTCAGCCTTCGTGAAACGCTTTGAAGTCTCGAATCCGATGGAATCGAAAACCTCGTCAGCATGATGATGGTGGTGATGTTCATGATGATGTTCATGTTCGTCGTCGTCATCATCGTGATCGTGGTCGTGGTGATGTTCATGCTCATCTTCGTCGTCATCGTCATCATCATCGTGATCGTGGTGGTGATGATGGTGTTCATGCTCATCATCATCGTCATCGTGATCGTGGTGATGATGGTGGTGTTCATGCTCGTCATCATCATCGTCGTCATCGTCATCGTGGTCGTGATGATGGTGTCTGCATTCCTCGCAGTCGCAGTCTTCGCCGTGTTCATGGTGATGGTGCGAATGCTCGAGTTCATGCTGTTCAGCCTCAAGAAGAGCTGCGGCCATATCGGCTGCTGTGAGGGGCTCTTCAATAGCCTTAAGTATCTGAACGCCTGAGAGTTCATCCCAGGGTGTGGTGATTATCTGAGAGTGATCATTGATCTCCCTGATCAGCTCAATAGCCTGATCGAGCTTCTCCTGTGAGATATTACCGGTACGGCTTAAGATGATCGTTCCGGCATATTTGATCTGATTCTCATAGAATTCCTTGAAATTCTTGAGGTAAATCCTGCACTTTGAAGCATCGATGACCGTAACGGTTCCGCAGATCTCGGTGCCTTCAACGCGCTTGACTGCAGCGACAACATCCGAGAGCTTGCCTACGCCTGAGGGTTCGATCAGGATCCTGTCGGGCGCAAATTGGTCGATGACATCCTTTAATGCGGTTCCGAAGTCGCCTACAAGGCTGCAGCAGATGCATCCGGAATTCATCTCGGTGATCTCGATGCCCGATTCTTTGAGGAATCCGCCGTCGATGCCGATCTGACCGAATTCGTTCTCGATAAGGACAAGCTTTGCTCCGTTGTAACCGTCAGCGATAAGCTTCTTTATCAAAGTTGTTTTTCCTGCTCCCAGAAATCCTGAGAAAATGTCAACTTTTGTCATTAAAATGCCTCTTTTCTGTATGTGTTAGTTAAAATATATGACCTCGTTATCGGGCTTGCTTGTTAACGCATAGTCCTCAACCTGAAGACAGGGAACATTTATCTTTCCGCCCTGTCCGTCATCATCTTCAAAATATCTTACGGTTCCCGTGACCTTAAGCCACTGGCCGGCAGGGAAATTGGGTCTGATCTGGTAAAAGCAGAGCACGCCCATCATCTGGATATCGGCAGCGCAGCAGGTGTAAGCCTGTCTCTGAAGCACAAAAGCGCGTCCGTTGAACTCCCTAAGGATCACAGCCTGTCCTATAAGGCTGACCCTCTTGCCGTTATAACGGTCCATATTGTCCATCGCGTCAGTGTAGAACAGACCAAAGTCCTCCGCCGCGATGTGGCACGGATTCTGCTTAAGATCAAAGGGAAGATGATCCTCAATACGGATTATCTTATTGTCCTTGCCCAGGAAATTGATGCTCATTCCGGGGTTGACCGCCTTGACGGATCCCCTGAGCTTCGGGATATTATCGTTCTCCTCATCCACGCGGTTGAATATAACGGTATCGCCGTATCTGAAATAATCAGCGAAGAACGTCTGCATATTCTTGAAGTATTCGCCGTATGTCGACGCGTCGATAACAACTACAGCAGCTGCGAGCGCCCAGCGTTCGGGTACATCGACCTTCTCGAAAAACTCGGCAGGGGAGACGGAACCGTTCCACTCGATGAATATGACGCCCGGCTTGTATTTTGCCTCGATATCGAAAGTCAGCTCTTTGGTGACCTCATCGGTGTCACAGCTGATAACTACGGGATCTGCGCCCTCATAGTTCTCTTTTTTGTATTCTTCTTCACCTTCTTCGGTGTTGATAACGACTACTTTGCGGTTTTTGAAATTCTCTCCGCCGATCCAGGAACAGATCACGGAAGTCTTTCCGCTGTCCAGAAAACCGGTAAAGAAATATACCAGACAATCATCCATAAAAATGCACCTCGTTTAACAGATACTATTTTGTCCCTGAATTGTTATTATTTCAAGCAAGATAATAATATAAAATCATGTAACGGAATTTATCATTTTTTAGGAGTTTCAATGAAATCGGTCAAAATCGGTGAAATAGTCCTCAAAAACCCGGTGGCGCTGAGCCCGATGGCGGGGGTAAGCAGCCTTCCTTTCAGGGTAATCTGCAACGGGATGGGCGCGTGCTACAGTCCTACGGAACTTGTAAGCGCAAGATCGATCCGTTTTAACGGTGTGGATAAGAGTTACCGTTATATGAGGATATCCCCTGAAGAGGAGGGCATAACCGCGATCCAGCTTTTCGGGAGCGAGCCGGAGGATTTTGAAGCCGCGATAGAGACGATTATGGAAACACCTGTGCTGAATAAGGTCTCGATAATCGATATTAATATGGGATGTCCGGTCCCGAAGGTGGTAAAGACGGGTTCCGGCAGCGCGCTGATGGAAGACCCTGTCAGAGCCTCAAATATAGTCAAAGCATGCAAAAAAACGCTTGAGGGTCTCCGCGTGAAGATTCCGGTAACCGTGAAGACCAGGACCGGATTTAAGGCCGGAGATAACGGAAAGCCTGATTTCGCAAAAGCGCTGGCTGATGCCGGATGTGATATGATATGCGTCCACGGAAGAACAAGGCCCCAGATGTATCAGGGCGAAAGTTCAGTCAGGGCGATAGCGGTCATGCGTGAGGCTGTAAGGGATTACGTCATTCCGTTTTTCGCGAACGGTGATATCTGCGACGTCGATTCGGCGCGCAAAGTCATTGAGCAGACAGGGTGTGACGGCATTATGATAGGCCGGGCGGCGAGAGGAAACCCGTGGATATTTGAGCAGGTGACGGCAGGACTTGCCGGAAAGGAGATCCCGGCGTGTCCTTACAGCGGAGAACGGAAGAAAATGCTCATCCGTGAACTGGAGGGGAGACTTAAATATCTTCCCGAGGAAACAGCTGTCAGGGAATTCAGAAGCGTTATGCCCTTTTATATCAAGGGGCTGCCGGGCGGGAATCAGATCAAGGTGAGGCTTGTGAATGCCAAAAGCTTTGATGAAGTAAAGGAGATATTGGATGCTGATTAACGTTGTAATATCAGTCATCGCGGTCATCGCGGGAGTCCTCATGTGTTTTGAGGGCTATAATCTGTTCCGGCTGAGTCTCGGAATAGCCGGCGGTGTGGCGGGATTTCTGCTCGGAAGGGCCGTGATAAATTTTACGGCGGACATGGGAGTTGCCTGGAACCCCATAATGAAGATAGCGGTGCTGATCGTTTTTACATTAGGATTGGGGATCTTCGCGTTTGCTCTCTATCTGAAAGCCCTGATAGCCATAACCACCATAGTATGCGCTTTCTGGTTCTATGATGATTTCAGTTTCCTGTTCGAAAGAGTTTCCAACAGTGTTCTCAGGATAATCTTTACTTTTGGCGCGGGTCTTATTGCCGGGGCGCTCATCGGTGTAATAGTCTATTTTGCCCAGAGATGGACGATAAGCCTGTTTACTGCTTTTGCGGGCGCAAGGGTATTGTCGGGAGTGCTCTCACCGATCATCTGGTCCGGGTTCCTGTCGGGTGAATATGCGGGGATCATCGAGCAGAGGGTCTTAGGTTCTGATATAGGGTTCGATTATACTCTGGTCAGGTTATTGCTGCTGGTGGGCTTTTGCGCGGCGGGATTTGCCATACAGTTGAAAACATCAAAAAAATAGTATGAAAAATAGTTTGACCAATGACAATCTCCTTGTTAAAATTTGAATGAACACATATTTGCGGATGTGTGTTCGGAATAAATTACTATGACAATTTTCTTAATCTATCCCTTATTCCATGTCGAGGGCATTCCGATCTAACGGGATGCCCTCGGCGTGTTATAGGGAAAAATCCGTGAATATTCCGGTCCTTCTGCCTTGTTATGTGACAGTGTTGACAGGGCTGTCGTCCATGAAGGCTTTAAGGTTTGCGGCGGCCATATCGATCAGGCGGAGCCTTGTCTCGACGGGGGTCCAGGCAATGTGCGGCGTGATAACGCAGTTGGGGGCGCCCAGAAGAGGATTACCGGGGAGCATGGGCTCGGTGCATACCACATCCGCTCCGTAACCGCCCAGAAGGCCGCTCTCCAAAGCGTCCCTTACGGCCGCTTCGTTTATTACCGGACCTCTTGCGCAGTTTATAAGGAATGTTCCGGGTTTGAACAGGGAAAGGGAGTCTTTGTTGATGATCTCCCTGGTGTCATCTGTAAGCGGGCAGTGAAGTGATACGACATCAGCGTTTCTTACCCCTTCCTCAAAAGGTATACACTTTACCTGAACAGTGCCGGCTTCAGTAACGGAGCCTATAAGAGAAGCGTCATGAGGTGTCGCGGTTACGGACATGCCGAAAGCCGCTGCCATCTGCGCGACTCTTTTTCCTATCTTGCCGAGACCGATTATGTGAAGAGTCTTGCCGCAAAGCTCGGTCAGAGGAGCCTTGAAATAGCAGAACTGGGGGCATCTGCACCATTCGCCGTCCATAACGGAAGCGCTGTGGAGTCCGGTGAGATTTGTAAGCTCCAGAAGCAGGGCCATCGTATGCTGGGCTGTGGCAAATGTCGCGTATTCGGGAACGTTGGTAACAGTAACGCCGTGCGCCCTTGCGGCATCCAGATCGATAACGTTATAGCCTGTGGCAAGGACACCTATATATCTGAGACCGGGGAGCCGGTCGAAAACATCCCCATCAAATGCCGTTTTATTGGTTATCGCGCATTCGGCACCCTGCATTCTCTCAATAAGCTGGTCTTTGGAAGTGATATCGTAGGCCGTGACCTCGCCCAGTTTCTCGAGCGCGCCCCAGGAAATATCTCCGGGATTGGCAGCCGAGCCGTCAAGAATGACAATCTTCATGTGTTTTTCCTCCGAAATATGTTTGGGATAATTTTATCAAAAGAGTGTTATTGTTATATCAGTAAATATGAAAGCGGTACCGGCCTATGTATATCATATGTTATGGCAAATCCCCGAAAGCGAAGGTTACAGGACAGAAGCTGATAGATGACATCGGCGGAAGATTCGTCTCGGCTGCGGAGCTTATAACCGGAAGCTTCGTTCTGGCCGAGGGCGAGACTGAATGTGCCGTTGTAATAGTCCTTCCGCTTGAAGCGGCGATCCGTTCTATGGAAAAGACTATAACCGATAAGACCCGTGACCTTCCCGTGATCGCCGTATCACCCGAAGGCAGATATGCCGCGGTCCTCAGAAGGGGCAGCAAGTTCTATGAAAAGGGAACGGATGAGGTTTATTCCGCAGTCGTAAAGGCTCTGGGACCTTTCTGCTTTTCCGGATTTGAAGGCGAGACAGAGACAACGAGTGACCTGACGGGTCTTGTATCACGGTATAATATGTCGGTCAGTGACGGCAGCGTTTTCGAAAGCGTGAACAATAAGATCCAGAGCGGCGGAAAGATCAATGTTTATACGGATCTTCCGGTCATGTTTGCCGATTCCGTCATCGATCCGATGACTTACTATCTGCACAGCTATCCTTATGAGATGAGGGACGATTTCATAAAGCAGTATAAAGCGGCAAAGGAAGGAAAGACCGAACCGTCCGTTTTCATTACCTGCACATATTTAGGCGATGAAAAAGATGAAAGGAATCTGATACTTGTTCCAAGGAATCTGAGTATCGGTATAGAGATCAGGACCAAGACAGATCCCGGATACTGCCGTCAATCTGTGAGGAAATCCCTGATAAAGCATCTTCTGAACCCCGAGGCGGTGGCAAGTGTCGCTTCCACTTATTCGGCAAAAGACAGTGAGATAATCAGGGGTATAGCTGAAGAACTAGGCGCGGAAGTGGTTTCCTTTGATTCGGACAGGCGCTCCAAAGCCAGAGTCCCGATGGAAATGACATTCGCTCCGGATAAAAGGTCTGATACTTCAGCGTCGCTCGCATTCCTCGCAAGCAATGAGGGAGCGCTTTTGATGCGCAGATCAGCGTCGGTTCAGGGGCTGGTAATCTCCGTTGCGGTAAACAGGGAAAACATCATATTGCCGTAATAAGAGAAAAGTGGGATATAATGGTCTTATGCGGCTTTAAGCCGAACGGAATAAAACTATAACAAACGGACAGATTATAAGGATTAGATTAACTTTTGGAGGTATGAGAAATGAAAAAGCTTGAAGGGAACAGACTCGCAGCTTTATTGCTTTCGGCAGGCATGGTTACAACACTTCTTGCCGCTTGTTCGATAAATACTGACGAACTGGGTCAGGGAATAAGCGATCTCGGGAATGCCTTTACGAGCCAGACCGTAAGAGAGACCGAGAAGGAGACAACGGAAACCACCGTGACGGAGGAGACTTCTGCAACCGAGACCACTGTTGCCGAGAAGGACACTCCCACCCCAACTCCTACGGCCACATCCACGCCGACTCCTACCCCCACTCCGCTGCCGCAGCGTGTTGATTTCTCTGAATATACGGATATCGACCTGACTGATGTCTTTACCGTGACTGTTGAGGAGTTCGGAGAAAAGACATATTCCGATGACAATACGGCTCTTTTCGCGACATTTGAAGGAAACAGACTGGTCGTAACTAAAGCAGCTAATGAGACTGTCAGGGATTCGATCAATATCATAGTTGACGGTTTCTATGCTGAAGCTGAAGGCGCATATAACAGGGTTATCGCCAAAGCAAAGGCTGAATTTAATCTCACCGGTGTAGTTGAGATCCCTTCAGCTGTTAATGTCGATTTCCGTTATACGACAAACGGACGTGTTCTTTCAGTCCTCATGGTATATGAGGTTAAAGGTGTTGAATCCGATGAGGCAACCGTAATTGATTTTGCAAGCTTTGATATGCTTTCGGGCCAGTACATCAATTACACTACGATCAGCAAGGATCCCGCAGGTCTTGAAGATGCTCTTAAGAAGGGTCTTGAGAATACCCTCAAAGCACAGCCTATCCCAACACCTACCGCAACTCCTGCAGCAACACAGAGAACGGACGAGACTGTCGAGACTACTGTGGAGACTGAGGCTGTTAAGATCCCTTCAGCATCTGATATAGAGGTTTTGTATGTTGCGCCCGGCCCGGTCGCGGCAGACAATTCCGGCAGTACTTTTGCCACTGTTTACGGTGTGTCCGAAGGTGTTATCTACACTGCTGTGATCGATATCAGCGCTTATGCCGATTTCTTTAACCGCTACGGAACATCAGTTTTCTTCATCTGACCGGCAGGGAATAACGTTTATCCAAACTGCCTAAACCTCATGCGGCAATTTTGAGCAATTGCATAGACTTTGATTGAAGTTCTATGTGATCTGTAATAAAATGCTCGCGTAAATATTCATGAATATTTATTGTGAGGATTAATAGGATGAAAAGGGAAAAAATGATTGCGTTGCTGCTGTCTTCCGTTATGGCAGTGACAGCTGTATCGTGCAGCCGGCCGGCATCAGACACATCCCAAAGTTCAGAGATCTCCGCGGCGGAACAGACAGAGTCTGAGCAGCCCGTGGAAACGGTGATCCAGGATGATCTCAAGGGCTACAGGGAACTGACGGTCGCGGATGCGAAAGATGAAGATTCCGGCAAGATAATGATCTATGGCCACAATTCCGAATTTGTGAGCCTTGCCGAGAAGTATGCGGGCATTACGTCTGATGATTACGATTTTATCGAGGTCAACGACAGCGCCGATTACCAGCAGAAGCTTGATGCTGTCCTTTCCGACGGTTACGGCGCTCCGGATATTTTCACATGTGATGCCGCGTATGCCAGAAAATATCTGGCATCGGACAATACGATAGCTATTAACGATCTCGGCATTGACTATGCCGAGTGTACCGGAATGTTTGATTACACGCTCAGATTCGCAAGTGATGACAACGGCGTGGTTAAGGGCCTTGCCTGGAAAGCTTGTCCCTGCGGCGTCTTTTATGAAAGATCACTTGCCGAGGAATATCTCGGGACTTCCGATCCGGAAGCGCTTGCCGGATCATTTGCCACCTGGGATGCGGTCATGGAATCCGCGGAAAAGGTGAATAAAGCATCGGAAGGCTCTGTCAAGCTGGTCTCAGGATATACCGAGATCTATGACGCATTTGTTTCCGGCCGTGACAGTGAATGGATCATGGACGGGGATATATATTTCGATCCGGATATCGAAGAGCTTTTCGATTTTGCGAAGAAGCTCTATACCGATGATCTTACTTTTTCGGCGGAGAAATGGTCAGATTCCTGGAAGGACAGGATGTCTGACAGGAGCGTTGTCTCATATTGGGGTTCCCTGCAGTTTGCCGAATACCAGCTTGCGCTCGATCCGGGTGAAGGCACGGATGTGAATCCGACGACCGGCGACTGGGGCATTACAACGGGACCTGCTGACTATTTCAGCGGGGGAACCTGGGTAATGGCATCCAAATACTGTGACAAGAAAACAACTGCGGCTGAGATCATCCGGGCTGTATGCATCAATGAGGATAACCTTAATGATATGGTCGGCAGAGGCGAATTTGTTAACAGCGTTAAGCTTATGACGGAGGCTGCAGCGGACGACAGTTTCTGTCTTGACTGGCTCGGAGGACAGAATCCTTATCCGGTCCTTCTTCACAGCGCGCTGAATGCGGACGCATCGCACATGATGCCCGGTGATGACAAATATGATATTGCTTTCAGAGCTGCTGTCGGTGCCTATTGCGAAGGCGCGTATGAGACTGTCGCGGAAGCTGAGGAGGGATTCAAAGAGCAGGTGACAGGGGACGGCGGAACATAGGACTGCCACGGATATTTGCTTTTTTCAGAGGCTGCCCCCGGAAAGGCAGCCTCTTTTCATCAGGGAAAAACTGTCCTGACGGATTTTGAGGACATGAGCAGGGAATGCCTGAATAAAGACAAAAATATTACATAAGACATAGAATGTTTATATTTGATTTGTTCAAAACGTCAAACGGATAGTGTAGAATGATTAGGTATTTATTAATATAAAGCGGAGGCTTACAACATGAAATTCGGGCATTTCGACGATTTAAGAAAAGAATACGTAATCAACACTCCCAAAACACCTTATCCGTGGATCAACTATCTCGGCAACCAGGGCTTTTTCTCCCTGATCTCCAACACAGCCGGCGGCTACAGCTTCTATATGGACGCAAGGCTCAGAAGGATCACGCGTTACCGCTACAACAACGTTCCTCTGGATATGGGCGGCCGCTATTTCTACATCAACGACAACGGTACTGTGTGGAATCCCGGCTGGTCTCCGGTCAAGACCGAGCTTGACGAATATGAGTGCCGTCACGGTATGGGCTATACGGTCATAAAGGGTAAGAAGAACGGCCTTCAGGCTGAAGTTACATTCTTCGTTCCCCAGAACTACGACGGAGAAGTCCAGCAGGTTGTTCTTACAAACGACAGTTCCGAAGCAAAGGACTTTTCATTATTCTCAATGGCTGAATGGTGTCTCTGGGATGCCCAGGATGACTGCACAAACTTCCAGAGAAACTTCTCGACAGGACGTGTTGAGATCGAAGGTTCAACGATCTATCACGTTACCGAGTACAGAGACAGACGTAATCACTACGCTTTCTATACGGTAAACGATTCTATCGACGGTTACGATACAGACCGTGACGCTTTCCTCGGAAGCATCTACAACGGCTGGGATAACCCTGAGACAGTCAAAGCAGGCAAGGCTTCAAATTCCTTCGCAGACGGCTGGTCTCCGATCGCTTCACATTACAAGAAGATCACTCTCGCGCCCGGTGAGAGCAAGACCCTGATCTATATCTTAGGCTATGCCGAGAATCCGCAGGATAAGAAGTTTGCGGCAGAGAAGCCCGCAGATCTCCTTACCAGAGAGGCATGGGTCCTCAACAAGGAGAAGGCATATGCCATGATCGACAAGTACAACACACCTGAAAAGGTTGCTGCAGGACTTGAAGAGCTCCGCACGACATGGGAGAACCTCCTCAGCATCTATAAGGTTGATACACCTGATGACAAGGTCAACCGCATGGTCAACATCTGGAACCAGTATCAGTGCATGGTAACATTCAACCTTTCACGTTCCGCATCCTACTTTGAGTCCGGTATCGGCCGCGGTATGGGTTTCAGGGATTCCAACCAGGATATCCTCGGATTTGTTCACCAGATCCCTGACCGTGCAAGAGCAAGACTCATCGATATCGCTTCAACACAGCTTTCAGACGGCGGATGCTATCACCAGTACCAGCCTCTTACAAAGAAGGGCAATGCCGACATCGGCGGCGACTTCTCCGACGATCCGCTCTGGATGATCATGTCCGTTGCGGCATACATCAAGGAAACAGGCGACTGGGGCATCCTCGACGCGAATGTTCCTTTCGATGACGATCCGGAAGGCAAGCACACAATGCTCGAGCACCTCAAAGTTTCCTTCTATCACATCGTTAATAACCTCGGACCTCACGGACTGCCTCTCGCAATGCGTGCCGACTGGAATGACTGTATCAACCTGTCATGCTTCTCCGACACACCCGGTGAATCTTTCCAGACATACACCAATCCGAAGTTCAAGGCAGAGGGCGGTTATTCCAAGATCGCGGAATCCGTATTCGTTGCAGCTCTCTTCACATACACTGGTCCCGCTTACGTCGGTATCCTCGAGCACCTCGGCAAGGCTGATGAGGCTGCCAAGGCTCAGGCTGAGATCGACAAGATGAAGAAGAATACCATGGAATCCGCATTTGACGGTGAGTGGTTCTTAAGAGCTTATGATGCCAACGGCGAGAAGATGGGCTCACATGAGTGTGAAGAGGGTAAGATCTTCATCGAACCCCAGGGCTTTGCTGTTATGTCCGAGATCGGCAAGGATGTCGGAGCTGACATCAAGACCCTCAACTCCATCGACAAGTATCTCAACTGCGAGTATGGTCTTGTTCTCAACAACCCTGCATTCACAAAGTACTACATTCAGTACGGCGAGATCTCCACATATCCGGGCGGATATAAGGAGAACGCAGGTATCTTCACACACAACAACGCATGGATCATCTGTGCCGAGGCTTATGCCGGAAGAGGCGAAAAGGCATTTGAGTATTACTCAAAGATCGCTCCCGCATTCACCGAAGAGACATCTGATATCCATAAGACCGAACCTTATGTTTACGGTCAGATGATCGGCGGCAAGGATGCCAAGAACTTCGGTCAGGGCAAGAATTCCTGGCTCACCGGTACTGCCGCATGGAATATGGTTGCCATCTCCCAGTACATCCTCGGCGTTAAGCCTGAGTTTGACGGTTTGAGAGTCGATCCCTCCATTCCTTCCGCATGGGACGGATTCAGTGTTGTCCGTAAGTTCAGAGGCGATGTATATGAGATCGAGATCAAGAATCCCGGCCATGTCTGCAAGGGCGTTAAGAAGCTTACCGTTGACGGAAATGAGATCGACGGCTGCGTAGTTCCTGTTGCAGGCGACGGTAAGACTCACAAGGTCGAGGTAGTTCTCGGGTAAGATCCCGGGTTCCCTTAACGGGAGTCAAAGTCATTAACTGAAAGCAGAACCCCGCAGTCATTTCTGACCCGTGGGGTTACTTGCTGAAAACAGACATATATTTTTAATCCATTGGAGGATCATTATGGGTTACATCGGCGAAAAAGCTAGAGGAGAAAGATGTTCCGCTAAAGAGCTTTTGATAAGCAAATTCGGAGCTGACAATACACAGGGCGGAATCTCCGCGCAGTATGTCCGTTTCGGCAAAGAACCGGTCGTTATCGGTATTTCCGGCCTGGGCTTTGACAGCATGGCAGTAAATATCCTTGCTTCTGATGATGTTATTTTCGGGCAGTTCACAAAGACCGTAAATGAAGGCATAAGCATTCTTCTCGTAAAGAGCGGAAACGGAATAAAGGCTCTGACTGAGAAGGGCGGAGCTGTCTCGGACGCGGACTTTGACGAAGCTGTCATCAACAGATGCGCCGAGCTGATCAGCAGCACAGAGACATGGGGCGGCGAATTAAACGAAAAAGGCGAACTCACCTTTGATCCCTCCACTCCCTCACCGGGTCCCCATTACTATACGAATATGCTCATCGGCAACCGTATTGATTTCGATTTTCCTCTCCAGTCAACACCTAAGAGCACAGTAGATGCTTTGGGCGGCGGTTCTTTCAGATCACACGCCGATACACAGGTCCTTGCCACAAGATGGGATTATCTTCCTGAAGAGAACGGTTTCCCGGCTAACAGACAGTTCTATATCGTTGAGAACGGCAAGCAGATCTTCTGGTCAGGCAATGCTATTGCCGACGGTCTTGAAAAGATCAGCACCGTCCATTCACAGAACAGGACCGTTATCAGCTATGAGCTTTCATGCGGCCTCAAGGTCAGGAGAACGATCTTCATCGTTCCCCAGAGAGAGGGCCTGCCCGTAGCCTGCGAAGCGCAGCTCATTGACATTGAGAATACGGCTTCCGAAGACAGGGATCTCAGAGTGGTCTGCACCGGCATGTTCGGTACAAAGCAGACACACGCTCTTTCAGAAGACGTTATCTTTACCACTGTAGTCGGCGAATCACAGGTTTTCTTTAATGAGAATAATGAGATCCGCGCCGTAAGCGCAGATCCCAACCCCAACGGAACAAAGGGTGATATCAGATTCAACGAGACGGTCGTTCACACCGGCGACGGCGATGTTTTCGCGGACCAGTACGCATGCAGATATGCTGATTTCGTAGGTTCCGGAAGTCTTGCCAAGCCTGAATTCATTTATCCTCTCGCTTCAAGACCTTCAAGAAAAGGCCCCGGATTCTTCGCGACTTCCACACCTTTCACGGTCAAGGCAAACGGCTCCGTTCGTGTCGACAACATCACATGCCTTTCCTCAGACTGCGTAAACGACAAGTTTGTTGTGGACAAGACTCCCGCTGAGGAGGTTGAGGCAGTTGCAGAGTACATCAAGGACCCCGCAAATCTTGCAAGAGACCTTGAGGACGTTATCGGCTTTGCCGGCAAGTATGCCAACTACATGAAGATCTCACACGATGACAAGAACTTTGAGGCATACGTCAACAACAACCTTCCTTTCCAGGTTTTCTACCAGACATTTGTCTCGAGATCACTTGACTGGACACAGAAGGGTTACCGTGAGATCGGCTTCAGAGAGATCCAGGATATCTTCGCTTCCATGTACTATTTCGCAGGCATGGGAAATACCGGTTTTGTTAAGAAGATGCTCGCCGGCTGGATCGAAAACGTATACGAGGACGGTTATACTAACCACAACTTCTACTGGATCGGCAAAGAGCCCGGCTGGTGGTCCGACGACGGACTCTGGCTCCTTCAGGCTCTGGACAGATATCTGGGCCTCACAGACGATTACGCTTTCCTTGAAGAGGAATTCGTCATGGCCGGCACAAAGGCCAGGAAGACTGATGCGGGCGTTAAGCGCAAGCTCAAGGATACGATCAAGGCTATCCTTATGTACAGCGGCAGGATATCTCTCGGAAAGCACGGAATCCCGCTCATTGACCGTGCTGACTGGAATGACTGCTTAAGAGTCGATCCCGATGCGATCTCCGGCAAGGACAAGGTCGCTGAGTATAAAGAGCAGCTTGCTGCAAACGGCAAGGCATACGGCGATGTTCCTTTCGACTCCGAATTCTCCGAGTCTGTAATGAACGGATTCCTTTTGAAGGTAGCTCTTGATGCCGCCGAGACAATGTTCAGAAAGACCGGCGATCCTGATGCTGACAGCATCAAGGCGCTCTCAGACAAGCTTGCTGCCAATCTCCGTGAGAACTGCTGGAAGGGCGACTTCTACTGCAGAGTCCTCTTCAACAGAAAAGACAGAACGGACATCTCTTATCTCGGTGCCCAGGGTGACGGACTTGCTGTCGAGGCAGGACATCCCGGCACATACTTCCTTAACAGTTTCTCATGGTCGCTCCTGGCCGGAGTTGCTTCCGAGGAAGAGATCAATACAATGCTCGATTCGCTCGACAAGTATCTTAAGACACCTTACGGATTCAGACTCTGCTCGACAGTTGACTATCCGAGGATCGCTCCCAAGATCGACGTCGCGCTTTATTATCCGGGTGACCGTGAGAACGGCGGTGTATTCAAGCATGCGAACATGATGGCATGCTCTGCCATGCTCGGCGCTGCAAAGACTGTTAAGGATGAGGCTCTTGCTTCAAGACTTGCCGATACCGCTTACTGGATCATCGACAAGATACTTCCTTACAATACATTGAAGACGCCTTTCGTTACATGCGGCAACCCCAGATGGTGCACACAGTACAACAACAGCCAGACCGGTGAGAATATCGGACCTACTTTGTCAGGCACGTCAACATGGCTCCTTCTCTCGCTCTTCCAGTGCTTCGGCATTGAGTTCACGAGCGAAGGCTTAAGGGTCGAACCGATCCTCAGACAGAGTGATAAGAGACTCGATGTCAAGGTGTCGATCTCCGGAACGGCTTACGATATCCATATCACCAAGCCCGAAGGATTTATCCGCGCCCAGGACGGCATAAAGGTAATGCTCGACGGTGAGGCCGTTGAGGGCACTCTGCTTCCTGTCGCAACGGACGGAAAGACACATAAGGTTGAGATCGTTTTCTGATAAGAGGATTAACGGAGGACTTGGGATAAAATGCCTTTTTCGAGCGTATTTCTATCGGAGATCGTAAAGAATTATAATCTTGAGGTCGTATACGATTCAGGTGATATCGAATCCAGAAGGATCTGCGTCGCGGACGTTACCCGTCCGGGACTGCAGCTCGCCGGATATTATGATCACTTCGGCCCTGACAGAATACAGATGATCGGTAACATGGAGCATGCGTATCTGGACAATCTCTCTCCTGAAGAGAGGGCGAAGTCCGTATCTGCTCTATTTGAGAAGAATATTCCGGCTCTTATAGTCACCCGTGACCATAAGGTCCATAAGGAGATCCTTGATGCCGCGAGAAAGTACCAGACTCCGGTATTAAGGACATCTCAGGCCACATCCGATTTCTCGTCGGAACTCGTCAAGTATCTCAAGATGGAGCTTGCTCCGCGTGTATCAATGCACGGCGTTCTTGTCGAAGTAAACGGTGAAGGTATCCTTATCCTGGGAGAGTCCGGAGTAGGTAAATCCGAGACCGCTCTTGAGATCGTAAAAAGAGGACACAGACTCATTGCCGATGACCAGATCGAGATCCGCAAGGTGTCGGAGACGACCCTTCTGGGACGCGCTCCCGATGTCATCAAGCATCTTATCGAGATCCGAGGAATAGGTATCCTTGACGTTAAGGAACTTTACGGCGTATCTGCCGTCAAGCAGCAGGAAAATATCGACTTTGTTATCAATCTTGAGCTCTGGGATGAGAAGAAGACTTACGACAGACTCGGTCTTACAGAAGAGACAACTGATATCCTCGGTATAAAGGTCCCTTCCGTCACGATCCCCGTAGGACCCGGACGTAACCTTGCGATAATCGTCGAGGCTGCCGCTATCAACTACAGAGTCAAGAAAATGGGTTACAACGCTGCTCTGGATCTTGTGTCCAGAGTGTTCCCTGGGAAGTCTCTGGATGGCTGATCCGTCGCCGCTCGAAAATGTCCCGCTCGCGGGATATTCAACCTTCAGATGCGGAGGTCCCGCGAGGTATTTTGCTGAGCCTTCGACCGGTGATGAAATTGCCTCCCTGTTCAGATGGGCAGAAGAAAGAGGCATCAGTGTATTTGTTCTCGGAAACGGCTCCAACTGCCTTATATCCGATGAGGGTTTTGACGGTCTTGTCATAAGGATCGCCAGGAATATGAGCGGGCTTTCATCCGAAGAAGCGGAAGACGGAAGGATCCGGATAACCGCCGGAGCCGGACTGCCTTTTGCCAGATTCGGAAATTACTGCACGGAACTCTCGCTTACCGGTGCCGAATTTGCTTGCGGAATACCGGGATCCTGCGGCGGCGCCGTGTTCATGAATGCAGGAGCGTACGGCGGAGAGACAAAGGATTTTATTTCAAGAGTAAGTTACTGGGACGGCGATGCTGTCCGTTATATAGATGGGGATGAATGTGAGTTCGGATACAGGACGAGCCTTTTCGAAAGATTAAACGGAAAGGGTAAAAATGTGGTCATTCTGGGCTTTGAAGCTCTTCTTTCAATAGGAAACAGGGATGAGATAGAAGCTCTTGTCGATGACCTCCGTAAAAGAAGGACTGCCAGCCAGCCTTTGGATGTTCCTTCCGCAGGTTCCACGTTTAAGAGACCCGAAGGCTATTTTGCCGCGAGACTTATTGAGGAGGCGGGCCTTAAGGGCTTTGCTCTGGATGATTCAGGCGCGCAGGTATCGCCGAAGCATGCAGGTTTTATCGTTAATAACGGAGGCAGCGCAAAAGCTTCCGATGTCATGAGACTTATAGATTATGTGGTGGAAAAAGTATACGAGAACTCAGGTGTGAGACTTGAGAGGGAAGTAAGACTGGTAGGTAATTTCGGAGGATAGCAATGGAAATTCTGTTTTTGACCGGCATGAGCGGTGCCGGCAAGAGTGCGGCGGTAAGATATCTTGAGGATTGCGGCTATTTTTGCATGGATAATGTTCCGCCGTATGTCCTTCCCGATCTGGTAAAGAGCTTTTTCAGAGGCAGAAACGGTGAAGGGTTTTCCACTCCGAAGCTCGCTTTTGTCGTCGATGTCAGATCACAGGAATACCTCGACGGCTTTGATGAAGCGCTTGCTCTTATAGATGAAGAGGTAGGATGTCCTTATAAGGTCATCTTCCTTGAGGCTTCCGATCCGGTGCTTATCAGCAGATACCAGCAGTCGAGAAGAAAGCATCCGCTGGCAACGAAGAAGGGTTCCCTTACCCAGGCAATAACTGCGGAGCGGAAGATGCTCGAGAACATAAGAGAGATCGCGACGGTCGTAATCGACACGTCTCTTCTTTCGGATTCCGAACTCTGCAAAGCTATCGGTGAGATCATTAAGAATGCGGACAGACAGAGTATCTTTGTAATAGTTGAATCCTTCGGATTTAAGTATGGCCTGCCTGTCGACTGCGACTATATCTTTGATGTAAGGTTCCTTCCCAATCCGTTTTACCTGCCGCAGCTCAGGAATCTTACGGGTAAAGACGCGGAAATAGCTAAATACCTTGAAGGCTTCAGGGAAACAGACGAGTTCAACTATATGACATCAGAACTGCTCTCTTTTGTAATTCCTTTTTATGATAAGGAAGGCAAGGGAAGTGTTCATATAGGAGTCGGATGCACGGGCGGACGTCACAGATCTGTCTACTGTGCCGAGACGATAGCGGGCAGGCTCAGAGAAAACGGCATTCAGTGCATAACGACACACAGGGATGTTGACAAAGAACCTCACAGATACTCAAAAAAGGCGGATGAACCCTGATGGAAGACAGCTTTTCTGTCAGAGTCAAGCTTGAGACTGCCACAAAAGCCGTAAAGAAGCCTGTCCAGAGACAGACAGCCCTTTGCGGTCTTTTCTTAAGCCAGAGCAGCGTCAGGGGTTCAGCAAAAGAGATAAAGATCCCGGAAAGGCTTTCAGAACTTGTTCTCCGGCTTTTCGAGGCCGAGAACATCGGATGCTGCTATAAACACGGCAAGGTCATTTTAGAAAAAGATATATACAGTTCAGCCCTTTGGGAACGATGCGAAGAGCTCCTGTCCGGATTTGCGAACGGGGATATGAGTGTCGAAGATGCCAGGAGGTTTTTGAGAGGCGCATTCTGGGGATGCGGTTACTGTTCCGATCCCGGAAAAAGCTACCGGATCGAATTTGTTGTCAGGGAACCCGAGAATGCCACGCTCATATCCGCGGCCCTTAATGTCCTTTCAATAAAACACGTCAGGGTTCAGAGGAAGGACTCTTATGCACTGTATTTCAAAAACGGTGATGATGTATCGGACTTCTTAAGCTATATCGGAAGCCCGTCCGCAATGATGGAATTCGAGAATATCCGTGCCGGGAAAGACGTTAACAGCAAAGTAGTGAGAGCCGTCAACTGCGACGAGGGCAACACAAAACGCCAGGCTGAGGCCGCAGCACAGAGGAATGAACTGATCACTAAAGTCATGGAGTCGGGCATGGCCGGAAAACTGTCTCCCGAGCTGAGAGAAGCTGCCAAGGCACATATGGAAAATCCCGGAGCATCGCTTGCCGAACTCGGAGCCATGATGGATCCCCCGATCGGCAAATCAGGCATGAGACACCGCCTGGATAAGATAGCAGAATTCGCGAAAAGTCTTCAGTAAACTGTCAAAGATCCCTTACTTTCTGGCTCTTTCAGGGCCTCAGACCTGCATCAGGTTTGAGATAAAATTACAGCCGTGTTACAATAAGCGTTAACTTTTCGGAAAGGAACAGCAAAAGAGGGGAAATATGAAGCACGATGAGCAATACATCGAGCCCAATAATACTTTTTACAGACCTTCAAGAGATCCGAATGAAGGTACTGTGACGCTTGTTGTCGTCATCACTCTTCTTGTCGTCTGCCTGACAGGCGTTCTTGCTGCGGTTTATTTCAAAAAGGCAACAGCTAAGGAGACTCTGGCAAATGTGGACACCACTGACCAGTCAGGCTATATCTCCGTAGCTTCCCCGACGCCCACGCCGATCCCGCCGATCACTGATTACCAGAACCCGATACTTTATCCCGGTCTGGCATCAGTTGTTATCAACAAAGATCTGGCTATAGCTTCCGACTGTGTTCCTTCGGCCAGAAGGATCAACCAGACAGTAATGGTAAACGGATCGATAATCGAGGGCGGATACAACAGGGAGAATCCCATCTATATGACCGATCCGGTCTTCTACGGATCTGTTCCCGGAATATTCACTTACAGAGGTAATAATTTCAGAAACTGCGCTTCCTACGGTTATACAAATCTTTACAGAGGCGCCCTTACCCAGAGATGGGAATTCAACGGAGTCGGAAAGCTCCTTGCTTCGACGATGAACTTTGAATGGTCCGGTGTAAGGTGGACAGGACAGCCCCTCGTCGTCGAATGGCCTGCCGATGTCCGTCAGAATATGGACATGTACGATACAGCCAAGCAGCAGCTTACACTTACGGAAGTTATCGTTGCCGCGCTGGACGGAAAGATATATTTTTTTAATCTCCAGAACGGTGAACAGACGAGGGATCCGATCGATGTCGGAGCTTCGATAAAGGGTACTCCAGCGCTCGATCCGAGAGGTTATCCGCTGCTTTATGTCGGACAGACGGACAATAACGGCGGCAAGGTTTTCGGAATGTATATCTATTCGCTTCTTGACGGCTCGCTTCTGTATTATTACGACGGATCCGATGACGGCGCATACAGGAGCAACTGGAACGCGTTTGACTCTTCTCCTATCGTCAACGGAGATACGGATACGCTTATCTGGCCCTGCGAGAACGGCATAATCTACACCTTTGACCTTCACACGGCATATACCGGCGGAACGGTAATGGTATCTCCTGTTGTCACGGGATACAAGTATATGTTTGATGATAATGTCGGTTCACATATGGGTGTGGAGAGCTCGATAGCGGTTTACGGCAATTACGGGTATTTTGTGGATAACACCATGAACCTCTGCTGCCTTGATCTCAACACGCTTCAGATGGTCTGGACAAGAGTCCTGGGCGATGACTCGGACGTTACTCCCGTCATAAATGAGGAGAACGGCATCCCGTATATTTATATCGGAACGGAAGTTGACAACCAGGGCGGAACAGGCGAGTACTGCGGAGCTGCTTATATCTACAAGGTCAACGGCCTTACGGGAAGTGTTTCCCAGGAAGACGGCGGCTGGCAGACATCCGAGTCCTGCTACACATTCAACGGCGAATCCTCCGATTCAGACCAGAGCGGCGGCTGCTTCGGCAATCCCGTGATCGGAAAGGGGTCGATATCGAATCTGATAATATTCTCATTTAGTATGACTAACGGCCTTGCGAGCGGCAATAAAGTTGTTGCATATGACAAGGATTTAGGTACCAAGGTTTGGGAATATAATATGAACATCTATTCGTACAGCTCACCTGTTGATTTCTACGATACGGAGGGGCACGCATATCTGATCATCTGTGACTCGATAGGTCAGGTCCATATGATCAATGCCGAGACCGGAGAGAGAATTACATATATACAGACCAGAAGGAATCTCGGAACGTCTGATGAGACATCCTCGGGTATCTGTATCGAAGCTTCTCCGATCGTCTACGAGGGTATGCTTGTCGTGGGAACAACATCCGGAAGCATTTTCGGTATCGCGGTAGAGTAAGGAGCAATAATGGATTTTGAGAAAGCATACGGAGCTATAGCTGTTTTGGAGGTCGAGATAAGGACCTTTGCGAACGAGGGCTATGCGGTGAAGTATGACTTCGGGCGTAAAGTTATTTCCTGGCGCGACAATTACATGTGGAATAACAATTTCACCAGATCCATCAGCGAAGACAATATGAGGATCATCAAAGAGAAGCTTCCGGTGTCGGGAATGCTCGAATGGATGAACGGATACAATCTTGGACTGACTGACGAGTACGGCGATAAGACCATGATCCCCGGAGAATGGATCATCAAGGTGGAATTCAAAGACAAGACCACTATGAAATCAGGTGCGGAGCAGCATTTCCCGAATAAATGGAAGAATCTTCAGTCACTTATCGAACAGACTACGGGCTGCAGTTTTACTTTAAGATAAGGGATATCCGGAAAGCGGAGTGTGTACAGGCGGGAAGCCTGTTTTTTATTTATAAAATATGCTTTGTAGTCTCATTTGTTCTAATGTGATAAAATTCATAAATATGCCCGGCAGATGAATGCCGGCTGTTGAATAATGAGGAGTTTTGGTTTTGGACTATCTGGAAGGACTTTTACTTGGAAGACTTTGGAGTGATACGGATTTTGAGAACCGTAAGCATTTCGGTTTGTTCATACTGTATGGTCTTCTGGTCGATGCGATAGTCCTTTACATCTACATTCTCGGTAAAGGAATCCTCGGATTCGGCGTTATCGGACCTATCCATATAGCCGTCTTTACTCTTTTGTTCCTGGCGAATCCCTTTATCTGCTTCAGATATTACCGAATGCCCTGGTGGGGCAAGGCGATGATTTTACTCGAGAAGATATTCAAGTCATATCTGATCGTCAGCTATACGGTAAGTCTGCTCCTTCCGAGACTGTCAGTACGTGTCGACGATCTTCAGGATTTTCTCATCGGTTATCTCAACGAGACGCTTGAGAAGTATACAGAGAAATTCCAGGCAAGCGCAGGTTCTTTTTCAACGGTGCTGGGAGTTCTTGCGGGCGGTGTGCATGTCGTCGGAACAGTATTGATCCTGGTCCTGGCAGCTATCGTTATTCCGAGCCTTATCTATCTGGCAGTCAAACTGGTCCAGTATGTATGGGATTGGATCATAAATACACTTATCATAAAGAGATTTTTCCCTCAGCGGAAATAATCCTGTATCAAAGGAGACCATATGGCAGAGCTTAGAGACAGAATCGATATTACGGTTGAAGAGCTCGAGGAATCCCTCGGCGCCGTCAGGCTTCCGCGTTTTATCGCAGAATCAGAAAAGAGTTTTGTCGGCAGGATCGATTCCATCTGTGATGAGATCATTTCCGACACAAACAAAAGAGCCATATTCGTGTCTGGACCCACTTCCTCAGGCAAGACAACTTTTACCCTGAGGCTGTCCAATAAGATCAATGAGAGAGGCCGTAAGGCTGTCCATCTGTCTCTGGATGATTATTACAACCTCAAAGACCTCAAGTGTGACAGGGACGGAAGACCGGATTTTGAGACGATAGATGCTCTTGATGTCGAGAGGATCCAGCGTGATATAAAGGCTCTTCTTAACGGTGAGACTGTAGTGCCGCCGTTCTTCGATTTTAACGTAAGGGTTCAGATGGAAGGCGACCCTGCCAATGCCATCTGTCTGGGAGATGACGGTGTCCTGGTAGTGGAGGGTCTTCACGGCCTGTCCCCCAGAGTGTCAGGCGAATGCCCTCCGGACAAGTGTTCGAAAGTGTTCATCATGCCTTACGGAAATGTCTTCTGCGATACTAAGCTTATGGACAGCAATGAGATCAGGCTCCTTCGAAGGATCATCAGAGACTACCGTCACAGAAGCGCGCATGCTCTTTCCACTATTGACTACTGGCCTATGATCCAGAAATCGGAAGAAAAGTACTATGAGGATTACCTTACCGCTGCAGACTATCACGTCAATTCATTCCTCGCTTACGAGAGCCTTATCGTGGCTCCCATGGCCATGAGGGATATAAAAGAGGCTTTGACCAAGGTTGAGAAGGGCTCGATCGAACCGAGCGTCTTCATGGAGAAGTCTCCCACGGGTAAGTCTTTTGCGGATCTTTCCTCAGCGCTTATCAAAGCAAACAAGTTAATGAGCCACCTGGATAAGATCCCGGTGATAAGCCCGGAACAGGTTCCGGCTGAATCGATCCTGAACGAATTCATAGCCGACGAACACTGATCATCGAAATAAAGGAGGCATATAATGCCTATCAGAATAGCAGACAATCTTCCTGCAAGACATATACTTGAACAGGAAAGAATATTCGTTATGGAGGAGAACAGGGCCCTGTCACAGGACATCCGTCCCATCAGGATCCTTATCCTCAATCTTATGCCTGACAAATCGACCACGGAGACACAGCTTCTGAGAGCCCTGTCCAATTCACCGATCCAGGTCGATGTCGAGCTTTTATTTACAAAGACACACCAGTCAACACATACTCCGGCAGAGCATCTTTTAAAGTTCTACAAGACTTTTGATGAGGTATGCGAAGAGTATTTTGACGGCATGATCATCACCGGTGCCCCTATTGAGAAGCTGCCTTTTGAGGAAGTCGATTACTGGCCTGAGCTTGTCGAGATAATGGAATGGAGCAAGACGCATGTCTACTCGACTCTGCATCTGTGCTGGGGCGCTTTTGCCGGGCTTTACTACCATTACGGCATTCCGAAGATCGTTCTCGATAAAAAGGTGTTCGGTGTTTTCGAACACTCGATGACATGGTCCAGACCGGTTAAGCTCTTCAGGGGCTTTGACGATATCTTCTATGTACCCCACTCCCGTTATACGGAAGTCAGACGTGAGGATGTTGAGAAGAGGAAGGAATTAAGGATACTTTCGGAATCCGAAGAGTGCGGCATCTATGCCATCTCGGATCTACACGGAAGGCAGTTCTTCATTACCGGTCATTCCGAGTATGACAGGGACACGCTGGACAAAGAGTACAGAAGAGATATGGCGGCAGGTCTCGGTGATGTTGATGTTCCCAAGAACTACTATATCGATGACGATCCCGCGAAAGGACCTCTGCTCAAGTGGCGTTCCTCCGCGACATTGATGTATACGAACTGGCTGAATTATTACGTTTATCAGGAGACTCCTTTTGATATTAACCTTATCAGGAGCATCCGCAACGAAGATCTTGTTCCTGAAAGGGACCTGGAGAAAAATGGCTGAGATCATAAAGATAGACAGGGACTTGGTATCAGGATTCAGACCCGGAAGACCGGAGACCGGCCATAAGAACACGTTCGGCAACGCGCTGATTTGCGCCGGTTCCGAATTCATGACCGGCGCTGCCGTTCTTGCCTGCACCGCGGCTCTGAGATCTGGAGCGGGACTGGTAAAAGTATTCTCAGAACAAAGGACCATCAATGCCGTGAGCTCTATCGAGCCCTGCGCGTTGCTTGATCTGAGGCCGGATGATACAGCTGAACTTTTAAGAAAGGCAAGACTCCTTTCTTCGGGCTGTGATTCAGTCCTTATAGGTCCGGGAATGCCTGAAGACTATAAGGATATGGAAGGGCTTACGGAAGTCTTTCTGAGCAGCAATACCAATGTTGTTCTTGACGCCGGCAGCCTGTCCCGCAAACCTGATGTTCTCGAAAGACTTAAGGCAAGGCTTGCCGTGAGAACTGTTCCCGCGGTCATAACTCCTCATATCGGTGAGTTTGCAAGGATGCTCAGGTCAGGCGCTTCCGAAGTCATCGAAAACAGTGAAGAGCTGGCACTGAAGTTCTCTGCTGAAAACAACTGTGTTACTGTTCTTAAGAACTTCAGAACTCTGGTTGCCGCGCCTGACGGACAGCTCTACTCGTTGGAGGAGCCGAACAGCGGACTTGCAAAGGGCGGGTCCGGCGATGTGCTGGCTGGACTTATCACAGGCTTCATGGCCCAGGGTATGGAACCCTGCAGGGCGGCCTGTTCTGCCGTTTATATTCATTCCACGGCCGGAAGGGCAGCTGCGGATGATATCGGGGAAAGATACATGCTTCCTACTGATCTCTTGAATTATCTTCCGGAAGGATATCAGGAAGCGGGCTGGAGCGACTGAAATGACGATGACAGGGAATTCTGATTACAAAGAAAACGTTTTCGACCGTTCATGCGTTGAGATCGATCTCGATGCGCTGAAGCACAATTTCGCGCAGATCAGGAATGTTGTTTCCGGTGGTACGGGAATACTTGCCGTCGTAAAAGCGGACGCTTACGGACACGGCGCGCTTGAGACAGCCAGGACTCTAATAGACAGCGGCGCTGCAGGTCTGTGCCTTGCTACTATCGATGAGGCTGTCGAGCTCAGAAAACACGGAATAGATGTTCCCATGATGACTCTGGGTTATACGGATCCTTCAAGGTTCGAAGATGCCGTCAGATATGATGTCGAGCAGTCGGTCTATTCATACAGCATCGCTAAAGCGCTGTCAGACGAAGCCGTTAAGCAGGGAAAGAAATGCAGGATACATATTAAGCTTGATACCGGAATGGGCAGGATTGGCTTTAAGACAGACGGAAGCGAGACTGACGATATCGTCAGGTCATGCCTTTTGCCGGGAATAGAACCATATGGTATTTTCTCGCATTTTGCCGTTGCCGATACCCCGGATGACGAATACACAAAAATGCAGTTTGATCTTTTCATGAGACAGACGGAGATCCTCGGTCAGAAGGGCATTCATTTCGCAAAGAGACATATCTGCAACAGTGCCGGAATCCTCAGATTTCCTGAGATGCACCTCGATCTTGTAAGGGCAGGCATCATACTCTATGGTCTTATGCCCCCGGGATGCCCCGAGCCTTCAGCGGAAATCGATCTCAGGCCTGTTATGAACTGGTATGCAAAGGTCATTCATGTCAAGACTGTTCCCGCCGGAACCACGGTAAGCTACGGAAGACATTTTAAAGCGGAACGCGCGACAGAGGTCACTACTGTCGGCATAGGTTATGCAGACGGTCTTTCAAGGAGACTCTCGAACGGATTTGAGCTGATCATCGGCGGAAAAAGATGTCCGATAATCGGAAATATCTGCATGGATATGTGCATGGTGGATACGACGGATCTCGATGTAAGACCCGTGGTGGGAGACAGGGTTACGGTGTTCGGAAGCGGAAGATCCGCCGACGAGCTTGCCGATGCGCTGGGTACGATCAATTACGAGATAACCTGTGATGTCGGAAAAAGAGTCAGAAGACTTTACGTCGGAGGCTGACATTCCCTTTATATAAAATTTATTATTTTAAATTGCCGGGAACTGCGATATAATACATAAGTTTTATTCATATACCAAGGAGAATGTCTATTAATGGATACACTGCGTGAAAGCTTAAAGATACCGGAGATAAAGAAGAAGATCCTGTTCTCATTCCTTATCGTTTCCGTTCTCTGTCTTCTCACGGTAATCCCTGTTCCCGGTCTTAATCATGCTGCAGCAACAGCTAGGATCGCTGATTGGGGAAGCATGGGCACTATCCTTGATATCCTTTCATGCGGCGCGCTTTCCAACGCTTCGATAACAAGCCTCGGAATATATCCTTTCCTTGTCGCATCCATAATAATGCAGATCGTTACCCTCGCGGTTCCCAAGCTAAGAAATCTTGCGCAGGCAGGTGATGAGGGAACAAAGATCATCACAAAGCTTACAAGACTCGCCGCGATCGCAGGCGCAGTCATTTTCGCAGCCCTTTACTGTGTCGGAATGAGAGACGCAGTCACTTCCTCTATCAATTTCTGGATAGCAATAGTTCTCTGCGGAGTAACGGTTGCCGTAGGCAGCGCATTCTGCGGATGGTGTGTCGAGCTTCTTAATTCTAAGGGAATAGGTGACGGTCTTACGATAATCATACTTGCGGGTGTCATTCATAATATTCCGAGTGACCTTCTGAAGCCTTACTTTGCGTCACAGAGTATCGGAATCTGGGCAGGTGTCCTGTTTGCTGTTCTGGCCGTGCTCGTTCTGACAGCTTTGCTGGTCTTCGCCGTTCTCGTCAATATGGGCGAAAAGAAGATCAGGATCATCTTCTCCAAGAGAACTGTCGGCATGAAGCAGTACGGAATGCAGAATCAGGTCATTCCGCTCAAGGTTGCCCAGGCAGGCATCACACCTGTCATCTATACTATGACGGTAACACTTCTTCCTTCGGCAATCATCGCTATGGTGGTTCCCGGAAGTGACAAGGCATGGGCACAGGCTTGGAAGAATCTTCCATCAAGCCCCTCGTTCATTCCGTTCTTCATCGTATTCGTGGTGTTCTTCACATATATCTTTGCGATGATGCAGTTCAATCCTTTCGATATGTCCACACAGATCAAGCAGAACGGCGGTTATATCCAGGGTATCAAGCCTGGCAAGCCGACATCACAGTATCTGATGGCTTTGTACAATAATCTCAACAGCGCCGACTGCGCTTATCTGATCCTGATATGCGTTATCCCCATGGTATTAAGCTTCATTCCGGGTCTTGGTTTTATAGCATTCTTCGGAATCGGCGTCGTGCTTCTGGGCGGCGGTTTCATCGAGATGAAGACACTGCTTGACAACGCCCTTAAGGCTGAAGAGGATAAGCTTAAGCAGGCCGGAAAAGACAAGAGACGTAAAAACTATAAAAAATAACGGGAGGTTTCATCTATGAATCTGATAATCTTAGGAGCACCCGGTTCCGGTAAGGGAACATCAGCAACCGTATTAAGAGAGAACTTCTCTCTTGCCCACATTTCCACAGGTGATCTTTTCAGATATAACATCAAGGAGAATACCCCCCTCGGCATTGAAGCCAAGTCATATATCGACAAGGGAGCACTTGTTCCCGATGACGTTACTATCAGGATGGTTGAGGACCGTCTGAACAACCCCGATTGTGAGAAGGGTTATATCCTTGACGGATTCCCCAGGAATATCGCCCAGGCTGAGGCTCTTGATAAGATGCTTGCTGCCAAGGGTTCAAAGATCGATGCAGTTGTATATGTAAAGTGTGATGATGAGATCATCATGGACAGAGTTACCACAAGACGTGTATGCGAGAAGTGCGGAGCAAGCTTCAATGTTAAGTATATGCCCACTAAAGTTGAGGGCGTATGCGATGTCTGCGGCGGCAATGTTATCCAGAGATCGGATGACAACCCCGAGACTGTTGCGAAGAGACTTGAGACATACAGGATCAATACACAGCCTCTTATTGATTTCTATAATGAAAGAGGCATTATCGTTGAGGGTAACAATAATGTCGATTCCAAGACCTGCATAGCTTCCATCGAGGCAGGCCTTAAGAATTTGGGACTTTAATTAGAAATCAGGTATATAAATGGTAGAGATCCTTACCAATGAAGAATTCGAGAAGATGAAGGCCGCAGGAAAGATCCTGCAGCATGTTTTCAAGGCCTGCAGAGACGAGATCAAGCCGGGCATTTCAACGCACGATGTCGACAAACTCTGCTATGACATCATCAGAAGCTATGACGCGATCCCGTCTTTCCTGAACTATGGGCAGCCCCCTTTTCCGGGAACAATATGCGCTTCCGTCAATGATGAAGTCGTTCACGGTATTCCCAGAAAATCAAGGATACTGCAGGAGGGTGACATCATTTCCGTTGATGTCGGAGCGATCCTCGACGGCTATCAGTCAGACGCGTGCAGAACTTATATGGTCGGAGAAGTAGCTCCGGAAGTAAAGGCACTTGTCGAGCATACCGAAAAGTCTTTCTGGATAGGTCTTGAATATGCGAAGGTCGGAATGAGGACCGGTGATATCGGTCATGCGATACAGGAATACTGTGAAGGCCTGGGCTACGGAGTGGTCAGGGAACTCACAGGTCACGGCATAGGAACAACGATGCACCAGGATCCGGATGTCCCCAATTACGGCAGACCCGGACACGGTTACAAGCTTAAGAAGGGGATGGCGATCTGCATCGAGCCGATGATAACATTGGGAACACGTGAGATCGAGCAGCTGGGAGACAAGTGGACAATAGTTACTCAGGACGGAAAGCCTGCAAGTCACTATGAGAATACAATACTGATCACGGATGAGGGTCCGTATCTTACAACCTATGACTATGAGGAGGGTTATTAATGGCAAAGGAAGATGTTATTGAAGTACTGGGAGTAGTCGATGAGGCATTGCCTAATGCTATGTTTAAGGTAAAGCTCGACAGCGGACACATTGTTCTTGCGCATCTGTCGGGAAAGCTCAGACAGAATTACATCAAGATCCTTCCGGGCGATAAAGTAACAATGGAAATCTCTCCTTATGACCTTTCCCGCGGCAGGATCACATGGAGAGGCGAGAAGAAGCCGAAGGTCTGATCAGCTTATATTCTAAGGTTTTATATTATATCTATTATTTTATTTTATTAAATCTGTGCTATACTCTGCTCTAGCGACTAGTTCCTGTGTTGCTTAGCATGGGGATATTTTACCGGAGGTATTTATGTTAGGAATTAAGCAGATCAAGATTACGACGAAGGAAAACTACTCGATTCAGTCCCTCTATGAGAGGATCAAGGATGAGCAGTTCTCAGCAGGAAAGCCTGAACTCGTAAAGCACGGTTTCAACTGGCTTATCGCTTTCCCCGCAGTTGACAGAAACAACCAGTGCCAGATCATTCAGGGATGGTTCAAGGGTGAAGAAGGACAGAAGTTCACAGTTCTCAAGGCTGAGCAGGCAGGAACAGAGAACATGCTTAAGAATGCGGCTCTCGATTCACTGACAAACGGCTGGAGCAGCATAAGCAAGATCGGCGGAAAGAACTGCAAGCTCGTTGAGAAACAGGTTGAAGATACAGTAAAAGAACTTAACGCTTTAGGGCTTTGATTTTTATATAAGATATATATAATTATTTTGCTTAAAACCAAAGGCACAGTTATCGTATGGTAATTGTGCTTTTGTATGAGGAAGGAACAAAAAACAATGGCAGAAGAGAATGCAAAAAAAGCAGAGAAAAAGACAGAGGGAAAGAAGCCCTTCCTGGCTTTTCTTGATGAAAACAAACTTGAGATCGTTACGGTCATAATGCTCGGTATCACCGCGCTGCTCACAGCATGGGCAAGCTATGTCGGATCCATCCACGGCGGCAACCAGGCAACCAATTATGCAACGAGCAACAATCTTTCAAGTGACGGAAACGCGCTGTACAATTCCGCCGTACAGAGTCTCACACAGGATATGGATGTCTGGAACACCATTCAGGATTATGAGATCGAGATCATGTATGCGGATTCAGTAGGCGACCAGGCAGGGCTTGAAGCATATGTATGGAAGCTTCAGTGGTTCTGCATGGACAATCTTTCCAGTGATATGGCGGCAATTATCGGATACGATTATGATGCCTTCAATGACGGAAATAACGATACAGAGGATATCCTTGCCTGGATCTATGATGGGAGCGGCAAGGCTGTAACTTCTCCTTTTGTTGATCAGGAATTCATCGACAGCTATTTCTACGATGCAAACGCAAAGCTCGATGAGGCACAGGCTGTTCTTGAACAGGGCCAGCAGGATAATGCGAACGGCGACAAGTTCTCGCTCGTTTCCGTAATCTACAGTGTCGCACTGTTCCTGCTCGGTATTGTCGGCGTATTCAAGAACCAGACAAACAAGAAGGTCGTTCTTGCGATCAGCGTCGTATGCCTGCTCATTGCAGTTATTTTCATGATCACGATACCTCTCCCCACATCTGGCGGAATCTTCGGTTGATCAGATAAGGCTTAAAAATGCTATAATGGAGCCGCTTCCGGGCGGCTCTATTTATTTTCGAAAAAAGTGCGTAAAAAGCCTGCCGCACCTGAAATTTCCTGTTGAAAACCGAAATAATTTTGCTATAATTGTTTAGCATGCGCTCAGAAGGCGCCTGTATTTGTTGTGGAAAAATAACAGCAACAGGAGGTACTCACATGAAAGTACGACCGTCAGTAAAGCCGATGTGCGAAAAGTGCAAGATCATTCGCAGAAACGGCAAAGTCATGGTCATTTGCTCTGACCCCAAGCATAAGCAGAGACAGGGTTAAGTAATTGACGGGTCTTCAAAAGTTACGGAATTAGCCCCGTACAATGATAACGGAGACCGCGGGATAATAGCTCCTTCCCGCAAAGAAATGTAAAAAGAAAAAGTAATCATATTTACTCACCGTTACCGAGAGGGCGGCTGCTCCCTAACCCGGAGTTCCTTGACTTACGCGTGTCAAATAGAGATTAATACCACTTTATCCAATACGGAGGTACATTAAATGGCTCGTATAGCCGGCGTAGATTTACCGAATGATAAGAG
>CACYRM010000007.1 GCA_902776845.1 Oscillospiraceae bacterium | reverse complement strand
ATGTTTGGCTCAAATTACTTTAATAAAAACTCAATTCTTAGAATTGAAAAAGGTCCGTTTTACTTCAAGTTTTGCATTCTATTCAATTTTCAAGATCCGCGCTTTTCCTTTGATTTCTGTGCACATTTTTTGCGTGCCTCCGTCAAAGTGCTTGTAAAGGATATACCACCACGGGGATTGTGTCAAGAAGTTTTTTCGAGCTTTTTGAAATTTTTTTCAAAATCCGTAAAACCCTTTATTCAATTAAATTCCGGGCTTTCAGGAGAACCGCAGGGATCATTGTCCTGAACAGGCGGAAACAAGAGGCTTATGCCCGCTTATTTCTTCTTGGACGAGTTCTTTTTGGCTCTTCTTTCAGCTGCATGCTTGATGCGGTTGATCCTTACCCAGAGAACTATATTTAATATCATTATGATCAGCATGAGTCCGCCGATCACTCCGGATATAACGGGATTGTGTTTTATAAACAGTTCGAGCGTGTCGGCTGTCTCTTCAGGATCCTCTTCTACTGTTTCCTGTTCTGATACGGGTGTCGGAGCAGGAGTGTCCTTAATAAGTTCAAATCCGTCGGGTTCATCTCCGGGATTGATGAGAGGATCATATACCGGCTGTTCCGCTGACGGTGCATTGACCCATCTGTAGTCTCCTGTAGTTCCGTATACTCTTGTAACGGGATCCGACTCCCAGCACGCGAGATTGCCGTATGCCGTGACTGAAGCCAGATACATAGTGGTATAGAAATAATAGTCCTGCGGAATACCGCAGATAGATATCATGAGATCATGACCGTTCTCATTAACGGTGTAGATGGTAAGTCCCTTTCCTGCCTGCGAAGTGGTTCCGGTCTTTCCACCGATAACAGCTGAAAGATGTGAATCGGTGCCGTTGGCTGTCTTTGTGGCAAGCCAGGGATCGTAAAGCAGATAATTGGAATTCTTAACGTAACTCCATGCATCGGACTTATGCCTGTTTGTTGCTGCAAACACGTGGGAAGGAGCACTGATAAGAGTCTTGAAATCATCACTCTCCGATGCCGCTGCCATGATCAGTGTCAGATCATAAGCGGTCGTGAAATGATTATCGTCAGGCAGTCCGCACGCGTTAACGAAATGCGTTCCCTTGCAACCGAGCTTCTCCGCACGGAGATTCATGAGCACCGCGAATGCTTCAAGCTTGCGTGATGAAAGAATATGTTCTTTATTATCATTTAATTTATCAAGAATATACTGCGAGTTGACACCGTCAGCGTTCACTGCGGTCCCGCCTGCAGGATATTTCTCGAAAAAAGCGTCGACACAGCCTTCTCCCAAAACATTGGCGGCATCATTTCCCGAAGGAAGCATAAGTCCGTATAAGAGCTCGCTTACCTTTACCTTCTCACCTTCAAGAACTCCCATGAGCGATGAATCGGCATCAAGACCCGCAAGAGCGGACGGACTGACCTCCAGTCTTAACGAAGTGTCCAGATACTCAAGACTCAGCAGGCATGTCATTATCTTTGTCATCGATGCCGGATAGATACGGTCATCGGGATTCATGCTGATAACTATGTAACCTGTGGTCTTATCGTATACACAGTAAGATGCACAATGAACATCGCTTAAAGCGGGAACAGGAATATCCGGCTGGCCTACATCGGCCGATACGTTCCTTGCAGGAAGCGCAAATAAGGCAACGGAACATACGAGGAATACCGCAGCGATAAATACCGCCGCGGTCCTGATCAATGATCCTGTAGCCTTTTTATTTCTCATCAGATATCTTCACCTTTATCATCGGAGCCTTCAACATCATCTGCATCTTCAGCAGTCGCAATGCCATCCGCCTCAATCTCGGCAGCAAGCGTATCGGCGAGTTCCTGAACCTTACTTGCATTGGGGCTGAGACCGTCTTCTATGACTGCCGTTACCTCAGATGCATCGGATCCTTCAGTAACCTCATTGGCTTCCTCACCTTCTTCAGGCTCTTCCTCTTCCCTGTCAGTAAGGGCAAAGTCTACGACCATGGCATTATTGGACTTCATGAGCTTAACGCCTGATGTCGCTCTTGAGAGTGTAGGGATCTCATTTGCCCTGACTCTGATGATAACGCCCTGGCTCGTGATGATAAGAAGGTCGTCATCGTCAGTAACAGATACGGTACCGCAAAGTCTTCCCGTCTTCTCGGAGACCTTGTATGTGATGATACCCTTACCGCCTCTGCTCTGGACACGGTAATCATCGATCTTGCTTCTCTTGCCGTAACCCTTCTCGGAGATAACAAGGATCTCGCGTGAAGGATCAACAGGCTCCATGCCGACTACCTCATCGTCATCAGCAAGTCTCATAGCCCTTACGCCCGTAGCGCCGCGGCCCATATCACGGGCATCGTCAGAGTTGAATCTGACAGATTTGCCTGCGGCAGATACAACGATGACTTCCTGACCGGCCCTGGTGAGCTGGACGGCAACAACGCTGTCTCCTTCACGGATCTTTGTGGCAATAAGACCATTCTTGTTGATATTTGCATATTTATCGATAGAGGTCTTCTTGATTACACCGTATCTGGTAACTGTCGTGAGATAAAGATCCTCTTCCTCAAAGCTGTCGATCGGAATGATGTTCCTTATGGTCTCACCGTCATTGAGATTCAGAAGATTGACAAGAGCCGTTCCTCTCGCAGAACGTGAAGTGGTCTCGGGGATCTTGTATCCCTTGATCTTGAAAACACGTCCGGTATTTGTAAAGCAGAGAAGGAACTTGTGTGTAGTCGTTGTAATGATCTTCTCGACATAGTCCTCTTCTCTTGTGGACTGGCCTGAGATTCCCCTTCCGCCTCTGTGCTGTGCCTTGTATGTATCAACCCTCTGGCGCTTGATATATCCGAAGTGCGTAAGGGTTACAACGATATTCTCTTCCTGGATCAGAGATTCATCATCAATGTCCTCGAAAGAACCGTTGATGATCTCGGACACTCTCGGCGTGGCGAACTTGTTCTTGATCTCAGTCATCTCTGTCTTGATGATGTCATCAAGGAGTTCTTTGTCGGAAAGGACTCTGTGGAAGTATTCGATCTCCTCAGTGAGAGCCTTGATCTCGGCTTCGAGCTTCTCCCTCTCAAGACCGGTAAGACGGCCGAGTCTCATATCAACGATATGCTGGGCCTGCTTATCGGTAAGGCCGAAGCGTTCGCACATACGGACCTTTGCCTCAGCTTCAGTACGTGAAGATCTGATGATCGCGATGATCTCATCGATATAATCCATTGCGATAAGGAGACCTTCATCAATGTGCTTCTTAGCCTCATCCTTTTCGAGATCGTACTGTGTGCGGCGTGTAACAACGTCTTCCTGGTGCTTTATGTAGTAGAAGAGAGCTTCCTTAAGTCCTACGAGCTTGGGTTCGAGCTTTCCTTCGCTGTCAGGTACAAGCGCGAGCATATTTGCGCAGCACGCATCCTGGAGCGAACAGTTCTTATAAAGCTGGTTGAGGACAACGTCAGCATTGGAATCCTTCTTAAGCTCGATAACGATTCTTACCTGTTCGTTACGGTCAGATTCATCTCTTAATCCGGAGATTCCCTCGACCTTCTTCTCCTTGACAAGATCAGCCATACGCTCGATCAGTCTGGCCTTGTTAACAGCGTAAGGAATATCGTGGATAATTATCCTTGTCTTGCCTGCATGCTCCTCGATCTCGGCATGGGCACGGACCATGATACGTCCCTTACCGGTAAGATAAGCTTCCCTGATACCTGATGTGCCGAGTATAGCGCCTCCAGTAGGGAAGTCAGGACCCTTAACAACAGTCATGAGTTCATCAACCGTTACATCCGGATTGTTCATCATCATGATGCATCCGTCTATAACCTCTCCGAGATTATGCGGAGGGATATTGGTAGCCATACCTACGGCGATACCTACAGCGCCGTTTACGAGGAAGTTAGGGAATCTCGACGGAAGCGATACAGGCTCCATCTCGTGCTCATCAAAGTTAGGTCTGAAATCAACCGTGTTCTTGTTGATATCCCTCATCATCTCGAGAGCTATCTTCTCGAGCCTTGCCTCAGTATAACGGTAAGCAGCCGGCGGATCTCCGTCCAGTGATCCGAAGTTGCCGTGTCCGTCAACAAGAGGATGTCTCAGGGAGAAATCCTGGGCAAGTCTTACGAGAGCATCGTATACCGAAGCGTCACCGTGAGGGTGGAAACGTCCCAAAACGTCACCGATCGTGGTAGCGCACTTACGGTACGGCTTATCAGGAGTAAATCCCTGTGTAAACATCGAATAGAGAATTCTTCTGTGAACCGGCTTGAGACCGTCTCTGATGTCCGGAAGCGCACGGTCGGAAATAACCGACATCGCGTAGTCGATGAAGGACTTCTTCATCTCTCCGTCCAAGTCTACAGGAACTATTGTTGTCTGTTCTGACTTGAACACCTCGTCCATCTCGGCTTCCTGTTGAAGCCTGGCCCGTTTCTTGTCGTCACTGTCTGCCATTTTTCGCCTCCGCCCGCAAAACTCAAAGCCCGCGGGTTATTTATTTACTGATTATGTCAATAGATTATGTATCTACAAACTATAGTATTATATCATAATCTATACGCACACGCGCACGTAATATTATAATATATGTACAAATGTCCTTTTATCAGACTATAGGGGTTTTGGAAGGTGTGCCTGCTTTTCTCGGGAACCTTGCGGGAGTAGGACGGATCTTTCTTACGACGATAATAGTCCTCTCCATATCTGTTCCCGGAAGCTTGAATGTATCTGTTTTCTCGACCGTACCGCCTAAAAGAGCAATAGCCTTGGAGCCTTCGGCTTCCTCTTCTTCGGAATGGGCCTTCATGGCAAGAAATACTCCTCCGACTTTAACAAGAGGCAGGCAGTATTCAGCCAGCACCGAAAGCTTTGCGACGGCACGTGCCGTTACGATATCGTACTTTTCCCTGAATTTCTTATTTCTGCCGGCATCCTCGGCTCTTGAATGGACCGTGGAGCAGTTCTTAAGATCCAATGCGGTAATAACCTCATCGAGGAACTTGAGACGCTTCTCGAGCGAATCCATAAGCGTTACGGACAGTTCGGGACAGGAGATCTTTACCGGAAGTCCGGGAAATCCCGCGCCGGTTCCGACATCTACAAAGGTCAGCATTCCCTTCTTTTGGGCCTCTTCTTCCCTTATATAGGGACAGAGCGTAAGGGAATCTATAAAATGCTTCATGGCTATCCCCTCATCGTCATCAACGGCGGTAAGGTTCATTACCTTGTTCTTTTCCTTAAGCATTGAAGCATATACCTGGAAAGAACGTATCTCCTCTGCGGACAGCGGAACGCTGATCTCGCCGGAATGTGATTCCAGGATCGGGGCTACATCAGAAGGCTCCTCATCATGTTCAGTAACCTTCGTTCCTTCAACGCCGATCTCAACCTTCTTCGGAAGGCTCTCCTTCAGACGCTTTATATCATCCTTTGTCAGGGGTTTTCTGTTTGAGAACAGACCGTCAGCCATTATCCCTTCTCCTTCTCTGCTGTTCGAGATATACCAGCAGCACTTCACAGTCAGCAGGCGATACGCCCGATATCCTCGAGGCTCTTCCCACATTCTCCGGCTTCATCTGCGAAAGCTTCTGTCTCGCTTCTATCCTTAAGCCCCTTATGAGCGAATAATCGGTGTCTCCGGGGATCGTTATCTTCTCGAGATTTTTGAACTTCTCTATCTTCTCTTTCTCAAGAGAAAGGTATCCTTCGTACTTAATATTTGTCTCGCAGGCAAAGGTTATATTGCGCGGGAGTTCTTTGCGGTCTTTATCAACCGGTGCAAGAAGGTCATATGTAACACCCGGACGTTTGATAAGATCGGCAAGACTCTCACCGGATTTAGGCAGTGTCTGTCCGCAGGTATCAAGAAGCTCTTTAAGTTTTTGTGTCGGAGCGACATATGTCTTCTTAAGTCTTTCGGTCTCACATGCGATCAGCTGAACCTTCTTCTCGAACTTTTCGAAAACATCATCGCTGATAAGACCGATATCATGTCCTATAGGCGTAAGCCTTTCATCAGCGTTGTCCTGTCTTAAGAACAGTCTGTATTCGGCGCGCGAAGTCATCATACGGTAAGGCTCGTTCGTTCCCTTGGTTACCAGGTCATCTATAAGGACTCCGATATATCCCTGAGATCTGTCGATAATGACAGCATCTTTTCCCAGGCAGGACATGGCAGCATTGATGCCTGCCACGATACCCTGGGCAGCTGCTTCCTCATATCCTGAGGAGCCGTTGATCTGGCCTGCGGTAAAAAGACCCGGGACAATCTTTGATTCAAGGCTCGCCTTAATGGAAAGCGGATCAACGAGATCGTATTCTATCGCATAAGCCGCTCTCTGGATCTTTGCGTTTGCAAGACCGGGCAATGACTTTACCATCTTCTCCTGGATCTCTTCAGGAAGGCTCGTGGAAAAGCCCTGCAGGTACATCTCATTGGTATGCCTGCCCATCGGTTCGACAAAGATCTGATGCCTTGTCTTGTCCTTGAACCTCATGAATTTATCTTCTATCGACGGACAGTATCTGGGGCCTATGCCTTTGATCTCGCCGCTGTAAAGAGGCGATCTGTCCATGTTGCCGCTTATTACTTTTCTTGTCTCTTCGGTGGTCCAGACAGACCAGCAGGGTATCTGCTCTTCCGAAGGTGCGGGAAGCTTTCCCTCCATCTCATTTCTGTATGAGAAAGGCGGTATATCATCCTCACCGTCCTGTCTTGTCATCTGCGAAAAATCAACCGAATTGGAATTGACCCTGACGGGCGTTCCGGTCTTGAACCTCAGCATGGGAATACCCAGTGAACTTAATGAAGAAGACAATCCGCAGGATCTGGGGAGTCCGTCAGGACCGCTCTCGGTGATAACCTCTCCTCTTATGATCCTCGCTTCCATATATGTTCCCGAACAGATCACCACGGCACGCGCCCTGTAGACAGCTTTTCCTTCAGTGATAACACCTGCGGCTCTGCTGCTGTCATCAGTCAGGAGACCTGTGATATGAGCCTGTTTCAAAGTAAGGTTCGGAAGATCCTCAAGATAATGCTTCATCTCTATCGAATACATCGCGCGGTCTTCCTGAGCCCTCGGGGAATAGACTGCGGGGCCTTTGGAACGGTTGAGCATCCTCATCTGAACGGCGCATTTATCCGCCATTATTCCCATGATGCCGCCTAAAGCGTCTATCTCCCTTACGAGCTGTCCTTTGGATGTGCCTCCGATGCTCGGGTTGCAGGGCAGGTTTGCAAGGCTGTCCAATGAAAGAGTGAACAGGATCGTGTTAAGTCCGAGCTTTGCTGTTGCATGCGCCGCTTCGCAGCCTGCATGGCCTGCTCCGACCACGGCAACATCAAATGTTCCCGCTTCAAAGCTATGTTCCAACTCTAAAGCTTCACGGACAGTCATTTATTTACCTATACAGAATCTTGAGAAAATGGTATCCGCAAGCGTGGCGGATACAGTCTTTCCGGTTACCTCTCCTATCTCGTCCAGACACGCTCTTAAAGCAGATGCGCAGACTTCTGTGCCGAGGTTATTGTCAAGTGCATCCAGCGCAAGCGCAAGCTTCCTGGATGCCTTCAGGAATTTTGTGTAATGTCTGCTGTTGGTGATAAGAAGTCCTTCGGATGCGCCGCCGCCCAGCTCCTGGTAGTAGTCGATTATTGCATCCTCAAGCTTATCGATATTCAGATCTTCCTCGGCGCTTATCGAGATAAAGTTTTTTATGCCGAGACTTTTGAGTCTTTCTTCTATCTCTTCCCTGAAGGGGTTATCTCCGGCATCGCTTTTCGAGAATACCGCGGTAACCGAATCACAGTCCTCGATAATATTCTTTACGCCCGAATAAGCCTCTTCGGCGTTCATGTCAGGCGGGATCATATAAAAGATCATATCCGCGCCCCTGCCCGCTTCGTACGCTTTGCCAATACCCATTGATTCTATTATGTCATCTGTCTCGCGGATGCCTGCGGTATCTATCAGGGTAACGGGAATGCCGTTTATATTGAGCTGGACTTCTATGGTATCTCTTGTAGTGCCGGCAACCTCTGTTACGATCGCCCTGTCAAAACCGGTAAGCGTGTTGAGCAATGTGCTCTTGCCGCTGTTGGGAAGTCCCAAAAGAGCTACTCGGAGACGCTCGGAAAGGATCCTTCCCTTTCCGTAACCCTTGCAGAGTGCCGTCAGCCTGTCATGACAGTCACTGAGATTGTCTTTGACGGTCTCAAGCTTTGATTCCTCTTCCTCCGGGTCTTCCGTATCAAATTCGGTAAATGTCTCAAGCATCGCTGCCTGGTCATATAGATTGCGCTCTATATGATCTATCTCTTCGGCGAGTTTTCCGGATAAAAGGCTTCCGGCAGCCTCGAGCTGTCTTTCCGTCTCGGAATTGATGACATCCATAACAGCTTCGGCGGAAGCAAGGCTCATCTTGCCGTTAATAAATGCTCTTCTCGAAAATTCACCGGGATATGCCATTCTGATTCCGGACATACCGAGGCACTTCAGTATCTCCTGCTTGACCGCGCCTGAACCGTGTGAAGAAATCTCAACCATCTCTTCGCCGGTATATGAATGGGGTTCCTCAAAGCGAGTGAAGATCACTTCATCGACCTTGACGCCGGTGGAAGGATCCTTAACATATCCGAATGCGCAGGTATAACCCGGGAGTTCTGAGAGTTTTGTGTAATTTCCGCTGCTTCTGATGATAACGGAACATTTATCGGCAAGTTTTCCACAGCCGTTACCTGATATGCGGATAACAGCTATGCCAGATATTCCGGCCGGCGTGGAGCAGGCGCAGATAGGTTCGTCATCATATGAATACATTGAAAACAGCCCGGCAGATCCTTAAGAAAAGATCCGAAGCGTATTACTTCTTATCAGTATCGGGTGTTACTACGACACATCTGTTCGGCTCAACGCCTTCACTGTGTGTTGTAACGCCGTTTACATCCTGAAGATATGAGTGGACAATTCTTCTCTCGGCAGGGCTCATAGCCTCCATAACAAACTTGCGGCCTGAACGTCTTACCTTGGATACAGCCTTATCTGCAAGGCCCTTGATGACCTGCTCTCTGTGCTTTCTGTATCCGCCTACGTCGAGGTAAACGTGAACTCTCTGCTCACTGTGCTTGTTTGCGATGAGATTTGTCATGTAGGAAATGGCTTCAAGTGTCTCACCGTGACGGCCGATAGCAGCGCCGCAGTCAGAACCTGTTACAGAGATATAGATCGTGTCATCCTCTCTGTAGGAATCCATGTTGCCGTGAATACCGATGCCTGAAAGAACTTCTGCGACAAAGTTCGCTGCAGCGTCTTCAGCTTCGCTGACCGCATCACCTTCAAAGCTCTCATCATCACCGAAATATGTATCCTCAGTATCGGAAACAGCCGTATTCTCCGCTGTATCCTCGGAATTAAATGTAACCTTTACCTCGGCATCCTTTCTGCCTAATCCGAGAAAGCCGCCTTCAGTGCCTTCCTCGACTACTTCGATAGTTGCCTGTTCTCTTGTACAGCCAAGCTCGGAAAGAGCTGCCTCGATTGCTTCATCAACTGTTGCGCCTGTCTTGATAACTGTCTTTTCCATATGTACAAGGCCTCCTTCGAGCCAAAATTATTTCTTCTTTTTCTTACCGTTCTTCTTGGAACTGTCTGAATCAACGCTGCCGTCAGCACCTGCGAGAGCAGCTTTTCCTGACTTCTTGAAAACAGCATCCTTCTTAGCCTCGATCTCAGCTTTCTTAAGCTCATAAGGCTTGGTGAACATGTAATATACGATAATGCTCGTGATGATGCTCATAAGACCTGAGATGATCCAGTAAAGACCCATTGCTGCAGGCATAGTAAATGTCGTTACGAGCATAAGGATAGGCATCATCCAGTTCATCATCTTCATGGAGTTCTGGGTAACGTCTTCAGCAGCGCTCTTGCCGTCGCCTGCCTGACCTGCTCTGGCGGGATTCTTCTTGGCACGCTTCTTTGCCTCTTCCTCTTCCTTCCAGCCGGGCTTCATGATCTTGGTCAGCTGCATCATTACGATATTCGTAACAACAACGAGTATAGGAATGATGAGCATGGGAATATATGTCGCGGGATCCTTCGCTATAACGAAAGGATTCCATGCGGGTGTAACCGTAAGATCCATTCCGAGGAAGTGGAGGTCGATCATCTGGTCAAGTGAGATCAGGCCCTGGCTGATGCACTCCTTAAGGAACTGCGCATTCTCTGTGAGAGCCTTGATAAGACCGATGTGGATATCAACGCTTACTCTGCCCTCGAAAACACCGCTCTCGCCGAATCTGTTGCCGAGTTCTATCATCGACTGGATATTGTCTTTGCTGACCTGTGAAAGATAGATCAAAGGTCCGCTGACGATACGGTAGATAGGCCAGATAAAGAATAACTGGAGGAACGGGAGTAGGCATCCTGAAAGGCCGCCTGCGCCATTCTCCTTCTGCATCTTCATGAAAGCTTCCTGATAAGCTTCCTTATCATCACCATACTGACGCTGAAGTTCAGCCTGTTTGCCGCTTAAAGCCTGCATCTTGAGCATTGACTTCTGCGATCTGATATTCAGCGGGATAAGAGCTCCTCTGATGATTACGGTAAGGAAGATGATCGCCAGACCGTAATTACCGAAGAAATTGAACAAAACTCTCGTAAGCCAGCCGAACAAAGTGTACAGCGGGTCGAGAATTGATAACTGAACTATAAAGTCTCCCATTATTGAACTCCGGTTCTATTAATGCTTTTGCGCTTATCTTACGGGATCGTATCCGCCCTTTGAAAAAGGATTGCACCGCATTATCCGCCAGATACCCATAAGTCCGCCCTTGATAACGCCATACTTAGTTACCGCGTCGATCATGTACTGCGAACAGGTCGGCTGATACTTGCAATGAGGACCTATAGCAGGAGAAATATGAACCTGATACCAACGGACCATTCCTATTACGGCTTTTCGGATCATACGGATACACCATCTATAAGATCAAGCCTCGAAAGGCATTTCCCCATATCTGTGCTTAATTCGTGAAAATCCGGAATTCCGCCTTTGGCCTTTAAAGTAAAAACAAAATCGTACCCTTCGGGAAGTCTGTCTTCCAGATGTCTGTATGCTTCTCTCATCAGACGTCTGGCGCGGTTCCTTCCGACTGCTCCGAGTTCTTTCTTGTTAGCGCAAAACCCGGTACGTCTTAAGGCTGGATCTACTTTATAGCCGCTTTGCGTGGTTCCTTCACGTCTTTTAAGCACGTGAACCGACAGGTACCTGCCGGTTGCGAATTTCCCGTACCGGTAAACCCTGTTAAATTCAAAATTGAATCTGAGCGCTACCGATTTCAAAGCAAGATTGCGGCTGCAGCCTGTTTATCAGACTGCAAGTCTCTTTCTGCCCTTGGCTCTTCTTGCTGCAAGAACCTTGCGGCCGTTAGCTGTCTCCATTCTTGCTCTGAAGCCGTGAACCTTTGCCCTCTGTCTCTTCTTGGGCTGGAATGTCATTTTTGCCATAATATAATCCTCCGGATCGTTGTTTCTTTAAATTGCACACCCGCGTTTCTGGCGGCAGCGCATAATACGACAATCTTAATATAACCTGAAAATTATATTAGGGCGTGGGAATATTGTCAAGCAGATACAATACCTGTCAACATTTACCGAAGAGGTATTCGATGAACTTCTGGTAATCGGCGTTGCCGGTTGAGGACGTGGAATACGCAAAAGCCAGATAGTAATCGTACTGCTCGTCGAGTCCGAGCTTTCTCTCGATATCATCTGTCAGCTTCAAAGCAAGAGGCACGGGTACGTCCTCATCCTCCTCTTCACCGGGGTTGAGAAGATCCTGCAAAGATATGCCCTTTTTGCTTCTAGCCTTTTCCTCTTCCGTTGCGACGTAATAATAGAAATCATCCTCCGTGAAGTTTTCCATGTTTACGAGGTCCGACATATCCTGGAAATAATCGGGCGTGGAGTAATTGTAGACGGCATCCTCACGCATGATCAGATAATCGTAAGTACCGGTAAGAAGCGATGCCCTGAAGGAAACCTCAAGATACTTGCTCTCATATTCGCTGTCGCTGGAGAAGCTCAGGTCCTCGGCATCAATAACGGCTGCAGTCCTTGCATCAGGATAGCCGCCCCAGTCGAGGAACCCTTCCGTGGCATAAGCCCTGCCTTCTTCGGATATATAGCAGTTGATCATTCCTCCTGCAAGGACCCTCATCTTATCCCTGTATACATCAAATGCGTACCAGCAGATCGCTGCTATGAGCAGAATGATAACTAAGGTTCCGGGCAGATAATACTGGGCAAGATACTGGGCTTTCTGCTTTGCGGTAAGTCCCTTGAGCTTCTTTTTCTCTTTTCTTAAAAATCTGGTGAGTTTATTACCGGACTTATCCTCTTCCTCATCCTGAGTCTCGAGATTTTTCTCGAGTTCCTTAATGTCCTTTTTACCTGCTGCCAGTGAAATATTGCCTGCTGCATCGGTCTCGGGATCATATTCGACGGATTCCTTAAGTGCCTGGAGCTTATCGGCCTGGGCTTTCTCGAGCTTATCGAACTGCTTGATAAATACGATGCACAGAAAATAGGTTATCGTCGTCGAACAGAACACATAGATCAGCGGGAACCACTGTGCATACCAGAGACATGCGACAGCTGATCCTATAATGAAGATCAGTATCAGAGCCAGAGGAATGAATTTTATGATAATGAAGATAAAGGCGGCCTTGAAAACCTCAGTTGTCTTCATCTCATATCTTGCAATGGTCGGGAATGCCGTTATCGTCATAAGCAGTGCAATTACACTGAATACGATGACTCCGATCCTGTAGATCATCGGGGTTTCTGTCCATCCGTTATACATGATCCACTGCCAGTCCAGACCGATGATAGCCATCGCGATGAGCATTATTATCCATACTATCGTCGACTGCTTGAAATTGCGCTTAAAGGCCTTGAAGAACGGAACTATCGTACCGGAATCCTCGCCTCTTACCTTTTTCATGGCAACATAATACTTTGCCGAATAAGCTGCTCCGAAAGTAACGATCGGAATGCTGCAGATTATAAAAAGCAGATTAAGGATGATAAGATCTGCTATCGTGCTTATAAAATCCATTACCGGACTGTCCGGTTTCAATATATTCATAACTGCTTGCTTTCTTAAATAAATCTCCGTTGCCTATGATATCACGGCAACCGTTATATTCTATCACCAAATCCAAAGTTGTATGTTTAATAAACAGGGCTGCCTCAGATCAGAGAGACAGCCCTTGATTATTATCCAAACAGGAATAATAGAAGTTATTCCTTAACACCACCGATCGTGAGACCTGTAACGAAGTATCTCTGCAGGAACGGATAGAGGGCAACGATAGGTGCCATTGTTGCTATTGTAGCAGCAGCTCTGACCGTGATAGGCGTGATGGTGTTCTGTGCGGATGCACCCATCTGCGCACCGGATGCGACACCCGTACTGGCAGATACGGAATCCAACAGCTTCATAAGCTCGTACTGAAGTGTTGTGTACTGAGGATCGAATCTGTTGTAGAGCATAGCATCGAACCATGAGTTCCAGTGATATACCGCAACGAAAAGTGCGATCGTGGCATAAACCGGTTTGCACAAAGGCGAGATGATGCTTGCAAATACTCTCATGTAACCCGCACCTTCGAGCTGGGCAGCTTCTTCCAGTGAATCAGGGATACCGAGCATATAAGTTCTCATAACCATAACGTTAAATGCAGCTACCATGCCGGGGATGATGTATACCCAGAAGCTCGATGTCAGATGGAGATATCTGAAGAGGATCAGGGTAGGTACCAGACCGCCAGAAGCGTACATCGTGATGATCCAGAACAAAGACAATCCTGACTTGAAAAGGAACTTCTTACGGCTGAGGATATATGAAAGCAAAGCATTTGCAAACAGTGATGTAAGAGTACCCAGAACAGTTCTTAAGATTGTGATCTTCGCACCTACGCGGATACCGGCTCTCTCGAAGATGATCTCATGATATGATCTCAAAGACCACTTACGGGGTAACAGGTAGATTCCGCCTCGGACGGCATCGTTACCGTCATTGAACGAATATGCCAATGTGTTGAGGATCGGATAAAGCGTTACGACTGCAAACAAAACGAGGAAAGTGGTGTTTAAGATAGTAAAGACGATATCTTCTGTCGCCATCTTCTTCTTATGCTTGATTTTTTCAAAATTTATACCGGAAATATCTGACATAATGGTTTCCTCCTTTCCTTAGAACAAACGCTCGTCGCCACGTTTTTTGGCGATGTAGTTAGCTATTACGATAAAGGACATGGATACCACAGTCTTAAAGATACCGGCGGCAGTACCTAACGAATAGTCCATGTTACGAGCATCCATTGCCCAGTCGAGGACATAGATATCGATCGTTCTGGATACGTTCTGTACAAGTCCGTTACCAAGCAGGTACTGAAGCTCGAATCCGGCATTCAATACGTTACCGATATTCATCAAGAGGAGGATCATTATTGTAGGACGGAGACCGGGAAGTGTTACATAAAGCATCTTCTGGAAACGTCCTGCACCGTCGATCGAGGCGGATTCATAAAGGCAGGGATCGATTGAAGTGATCGCTGCGAGATAGATGATCGCATTCCAACCTGTTTCTTTCCAAAGGTTACTGATAACGACTATGCCCCAGAACAACTTTGGATCACCCAGGTATTGGTATGGCTGTTTTAAGATTCCGAATCTCATAAGGAGATCGTTGATAATACCTGTTGAAGTCAGAGCATCGTGAACGATGGCAACAACTATGATCCAAGAAAGGAAGTGAGGCAGGTATGAAATTGTCTGAATGGACTTCTTGAAAAATCTGTTCTTAACCTCATTCAAGAGTATAGCGAAAACAATAGCCATTACCGTGCTGAAAATAAGGTTAAGAGCACCCATGCAGAACGTATTTCTGATTACCATGAGGAACTTCTTATCTTTGAACAGGAATTTAAATTTGTCGAGACCGACCCACTTAGATCCGCCGATACCCTTTGCATATATGAAATTCTGGAATGCGATTATCCATCCGAAAAGGGGCAGATAATAGAAGATGACTCCGTAGATGACATAAACGGCACTGATTACAACAAGAATCCACTGCCTCTTGAATTCCTTGGCAGTGAGCTTCGGCTTGTTAATGTCGACCTCTTTAGTTCTTTTCGACTTTAATATCGAATTTTCCATGTTTGACCTCTCCCGTTAAAAATGGTGGCAACCATAGTTGCATTATGGTTGCCACCACACGATTAGTTAATCTTACTGATTACTCAAAGATCAGTTAGTAGGCGCTGTCCAACCGAAAGACTTAGCTGTAGCAAGTCTTGCATCAACTTCTGCCTGAGCTTCACTGAGGAATGCCTGAGGATTTACAGCATTGTAAGCGTCCATGTAGTTAGCCCAATCGCCCTCGAAGTCGCTGCTCATAACGACTGTAGGGAGCCAGTAGTGCTTAACTTCACCCATATCCTTCCAAGCAACACCACCAGCAGTGTCGGAAGAAAGGTTGTTAGACCATGACCAGAGAGGATACCAAGGACCTGTCTGAACTTTTGCAGAACCGAGGAAGTCAGTATATGTTCCTACTCCGTAAGCTTCGAATGTCTTCTGGAGAGGTGCAGCAAGGCTGAGGATGAACTCTGAAGGCTGCTCGCCCGGCATCATACGGTTAATACCGTCTCTGCTCATACCCTGCCACTGAGGGCAATAAGAGTATTCGCATGTATGCTTAGCCTTGAAGCTGTCGCTCTTCCAATTCTCTCTCATTTCTTCTGTTCTGTAGAAGAGACCGTTCTCATCAACGAGATAGTCTTCACCCTCAATACCCCAGAAACGGAGGTTGTGGATGTCCTGATCGAGGAGTCTGCTGAGGAATTCGAATGCGAGATCCGGATCCTTGCAGCTTGTTGTAACTGCGCAACCGGAAGACTGGTTGAGCTCGTCACCGTAAGAGTTCCACTGCTGTGCCATACCAGCCTTAGCTGTAAGACCGAGAGGTACATAGTCGCAGCCGATCTCATCGAGACGGAATGTGGAACCGTCTTCAGCTGTCAAAGGTGAAGCGAAGGGTCCCATGATGTTGTATGCGAAATCCCAATACTGGTCGCAGAGACCGAGAACACGGCCTGTGGAGAGCTTAGCGATGTACTCGTCGTATGTCTGAGTAGCGAAGTCAGGGTCAATAGCGCCCTTAGCATACTCTTCGTTGAGCTTCTTGAAATACATCTTAGCTGTGTCTGTTGTGTTGTAGTCTACAACCTTCGGATTATCCATGCCTGCGTCGATGTTAACGATAACGCAGCCGTCATTCGGATAACCGTCGAGGAACATAGGAGCATTCTCAAGGCAGAAATACTTCCAGTCTTCGCAGAGACATGTGTAAGGAATTACAGGTGTTCCGTCAGGAAGTGTCGGGTTAGCAGCTGCATATCTCTCGAGGAGATCGAAATACTGATCGAGTGTCTCGATCTTAGGATAGCCGCCCCACTCAAGAACGCGGTTCTGAATCCAGAAAGCCTCGCCGTTTACGCCTGTAGGTGTAGCTGTGTTGTTGTAGGAGTTACCGAAAACGTTAGCCCAATAAATGTGGCCGTCGTCCATACGGAACTTATCCCACTCTTCTTCGCTGTAGAGTTCCTTGAGGTTAGGATACTTTTCAAGATAAGGATCCCAAGCTACGAGCAAGCCGTTCTGATAGAGAGTAACGGAGCCGTCACCACCATCGATAAGATCAGGCAGCTTACCTGAAGCAATGATGGAACCGATAGCCTCACCTGCATCCTGACCTGTGAGCCATGTTTCCTTAACACGGACACCTGTCTTCTCAGCGATGATCTCCATGATATCGTTGCCTTCAGCCTTCTCTTTGCCTGACATAGCAGCAAACATTGTGAAGTCAACAACCTGTTTTCCACCATCAGTTACTGCGGGCGTATCACCACCGGTTGTAGCGGTTGTGTCGCCGGGGTTGCCGGTAGAGCAAGCAGCAAGAGATGATACCGCAAGCATTGATCCAAGAACCAATGAAACGATCTTCTTAGTCTTCATTACTAGACCTCCCGAATTAGATTCTCGCTAATAAACGAGTATTTAGCACTTAGATTATATGGTTGCCCCACTTTTGCCACAACCCGAAAAAGTCTAACTAAACAACTGATAAACTCTACAAAAATGCAATATTTTCTACATCAATGACCAAAGAACGCGCTCCTCGTTTGTGCAAGTTGCACAAGTAAATGAGCTATCTCGGAACAAAATGATAGGATTACTCGCCTCTGTTGGTCTTACGGTATTTCGAAGGGGTACATCCCATGATCTCAATGAATTTGCGGATAAAATAGTCGCTGTCCTTATATCCGACATTCTCCGCGATGCGGTTGATCTTCTCATCCGTATTGATGATCTGTCTGGCTGCTTCCTTTATCCTGTAATTTGTCAGGTAATTTTTGAAAGACATCCCGTATTTCTTTCTGAAGATCTGACCTAAATATGAATTATTTATATGATATTTGTCTCCGAGATCCTTCAGGCTGATGTTTTCCGCGTAATTTTCCCTGATCTCCGCTTCGACGTCCGCCAGGATTCCGTGGGAGATGCTCTTCCTGAGTTCAGATAAATATGCCGCATATTCCAGGGCAAACTTCTTCAAATGCTGATGGCTGCCCCTGAGGAATACACCTTCAGATGCCTGATCGGAAATATACTGGATGATCTCCTCCTGGTTGACGGTATCGTCCAGTTCACTCGCCAGATGGATAAGCTGGAAGAGCAGATAGTTGATATTGAGGTCAAAAGCCCTGTTATTTCCTTCTTTTCCCTGAAGCTCACCGTAAAGCTTTTCCACGCCGGTTTCTATCGCAACCGGATCGTTCTTTACGATCGAATCGGTGATCTCGTCTATTGTGTTTTTACAGAGAACGATGCCTCCGTATGAACCCTGGGTCTCCTCGATCTCTTCATAAAAATACAGTTTCTTCTTGTTATGGAATCCGGTAATGCTCCTGAGCCTGCGGCAGGAGACATAAGATCTCGACAGCTGTGATATATCCTTGACGGGCTGTCCGCAGAGCATTCTTACAGGCTTGATTATCAGGACTTCGATTTTCCTTATCAGCGCGTTAAGGAACTCCGTCTCGGTCATGTCCCTCATAACCGCCATATTCTCACAATATATGAAGCTGACACTGTAAGTATCTTCATCATAGGTGAAATCAAGCGCAAAGTGGTTCGCGTATTCCTTCATCACTTCCCTGCACGCATTGCAGAGCTGCCTTTGCATAACGCCCAGATCATCCGATTCACTGCTGTCCTCATCAGATTCCCTTTTTGCAAACTCTATCTCGATGAATCTCAGATTTCCCGCAAGCTGCAGATGTTTGTTAGCGTAATCTATGTCTTCGTCATTGAACTTACCCTTGATGATATGTCTGATTATCCTTGCAAGATAAGCATCCTCCATCTTCTCCCTGTCTTTCTTCGAGGTGATGGATTCTTTGTTGATATTTGTGACTTTCTGCAGGACGGAGATAAGCTCCTCCTCAATGACCGGCTTTAAGATGTAATCAAGACAGCCGTTCCTTATTGCCCTCTGGGTATAAGCGAAATCATCATAACCTGTAAGAAGAACAAATTCCGCGTCAGTTATCTTCTCCTTCTTGATCGTCTCTAACAGTTCAAGCCCGGTCATTTCAGGCATGCGGATGTCAGAGATTATGAGGTCGACATGGTTTTCCCTGAGGTATCTTAATGCTTCTTTTCCGTTGGAGCAGGTCGCGGCTATCTCGAATCCGCCGCCCTCCCAATCGATAAGGACCTGAAGACCCTGAAGGATATAAGGTTCGTCATCAACAAGCATTACTTTAAGCATATTCCACCTCACTCTGACTTAGTGATCATCTCTGAAGGGATCGTAATGATGACACTCATTCCGATGCCCTTTTCGCTTTCTATGGCAAACTCCGCCCTGTCTTTGAACATCATCTTTATTCTGAGACAGGCATTGAGGATGCCGACGTGCTTAGCCTTCTTTATCGTATCAATAGTAACATTATTCATTCTTTCCTGAAGGGCACCGGCCTCTTCCTCATCCATTCCGTCTCCGGTATCCTCGACCTCAATGATGAGATCGTCATCTTTTCTGTTTACCCTTACGAATATCCAGCCCTGGGTGGATTTCGATTCGATTCCGTGGACGCATGCGTTCTCAACAAAAGTAACCAGCGTGAGCTTCGGGATAAGTATCTTCCTGCACTCATCATCGATATCGATGTCAAATGAGATCCTTTCGCCGAATCTGTAGCTCTGAAGCTGGAGATACGCGTCGATGAAGCCCTCCTCCTCTTCTATCGTAACCGCATCATCATGCCATTCCACGTTCTGTCTCTGCATGACGGCAAGCTTCTGTACCATTTCGGCAGTCTCGGTCTCACCTTTGAGGATGCTGTGCATACGTATGCTCTCAAGGGCATTGAAAAGGAAATGGGGATTGATCTGGCTCTGAAGGGCAAGGAGTTCGGCATTCTTTCTCGCAAGATCGCTTTCCTGTTCCCTGAGCTTATCTTTGTAGATTGTATTGGTAAGTTCGTTGTTAATGCCTACAATCCTGTTGTAGTTGTGCATAAGAGATGAAATCTCATCCGTGCCCTTGATCTCTTTGATAGGCTGGAAGATCTCGTTGTCACCTTCGCCGAATGCTTTTCCGAGTATGCTGATACGCGCGGTTATTGAACGTTCCAAGGCCTTCATAAGAAGGATCGGGATGACCAGCGTTACGATAATGAGAAGAATGACTATCGGTATATTGCTGCTCATAACGGTAAATATGGTAAGGTCCTCCGTAAAGGAATAGAACGTTATCGTATTACCGTACATCGGGTATTCCCTGACGGTCATGTAAGGTTCTTTGGATGCCTTTTCTTTAAGCGTCTCATAATCAATATTCGGGTACTTGTTGGAATAGATGATGTAGTCATCACAGCATACGACCATCGCGCAGTCCACCGGGATCTCCGCAAGGTCCTCACTTATCCTCCAGTTCTTATGTTCGATCGTAACTATCTTATCGACCGCGGTCTTTGTATTCGTCATCCTTCGGACATAGATGAATCTTTTCTGGTCAAAGGACCTCATTACGGGTTCATAATCGTAATAGGCATAAAAAGCCTCGTTTACCCCGCTTTCCATATATTTCCTGTACCACACCTCTTTCTCGACTTCGGACAGGGGATGGAAATAGTTGCCGTTGAGCATGGTCCTGTTATCAGAGTAAATAACGATCCTGTCGCGGTTATAGTCAGCGAGCGTTGTAAAGAATGAATTCACTATTGTTGAATTGTAATAGGAATAATAATCGTAAGGCGTCTCATACAGTCTGTTTATAAATGAATTAAGAGTCTTGTTAAGGTCGAAAGCCGAAGCCATCGCCGCGTCGTTTTTCAGAAGATTCTCGAAGTAATTCGAATAAGAGGCGATCGCATTCTCTCTGTAAAAGGATTGATTCTTAAGCTCGGTCTCATAAATGGATCTGAGCAGAAACGCGTCTGTAATGACAAGCGGAAGTATGACGCCGAAAATGTACATCAGAAGGAACTTATTGCTAAGCTTCAAGCTTCCGAAAAAATTTCCCCTGACGCGTTTGACCATGTGCTCTCCGGCTCTTTAACAGAACTGCTCCCGTATTTATTTCTTTAATATGTTATTAAAAACAAACTGCCTTTGCAAACAGGTCCTACAGTCAAACTGTTTGATTATCCCCTGCTCTTATCAGCAATTTATCCCGTTGAATAAAGCCGCATCTTTTTCTACTATTATTGTATTTATTAAATTTTCTTAAGAGGAGTCCCGTATGTTAAGAATAGTCAAGACCGAGAACGGATCCGTAAGAGGCCTTCCCGCGAATAACGCCCGTATTTCAGTTTTTAAAGGAATACCTTTTGCCCAGCCTCCTATAGGAGAGAACCGTTGGAAGGCACCTCAGCCCTGCGAAGACTGGGAAGGTGTCAGAGACTGTTTCAAGTTTGCTCCTATCCCTTTCCAGGACCAGCCGGGTGTCGGCACTGATATCTACTGCAGGGAGTGGCATGTCGATCCCGACATTGAGATCAGTGAAGACTGTCTTTATCTGAACGTATGGACAGGCGCGAAAAGCGCTGACGATAAGCTTCCCGTTTTGGTATGGATATACGGAGGCGGATTCCAGTGGGGTTACTCCGCCGAGATGGAATTCAACGGCGAGAATCTCGCAAAGAAAGGGATTATAGTCGTTACGGTCAACTACAGACTCGGCGCGTTCGGTTTCCTCGCCCACTCAGATCTTTTCAAAGAATCACCTGAGGCACCCGCGAACTTCGGTCTTCTGGACCAGCAGGCCGCAATGAAATGGGTAAAGAGAAACATAGCCGCATTCGGAGGAGATCCTGACAACATAACTATCGCCGGCCAGTCCGCAGGCGGCGGAAGCGTTCTTAACCACCTTACCGCTGAATCGAGCATCGGGCTGTATAACAGGGCGGTCATCCTCTCCGGACTCATCCAGTTCCCTTACATCAGGGATTTCGTCATGACGCCCCGCACCGTTGAAGATGCCTGCTCATACGGCGATAAGTTCTTTAAAGAACTCGGCGTTACTTCAGTTGATGAGGCAAGAGGTCTTGATGCGGGATTCATCCGCGAAAAATACGCGGCATTCAGGGAATCGGAAAGCTTCTTCTTCACTCCGATGATAGACAACGTATTCATGAACGATGAACCCTACAAGCTGTTCCTTGAAGGAAAGCATGCCCATGTACCGGTCATGTCAGGCAATACTTACGATGAGTTCCCGAGCTTTATTTTCGCGGACTCACAGGAGAAATTCGAAGCGCAGGCCAGAGAACTTTTCGGAGACAAGGCTGACGAATTCCTCTCATATCCGGAAGCACAGAAGCACACAGGAAACATGTATGCCTCCGTCCGTGCTATCGAATGCGCGGTAAAGGCGGCATTTGCCCACAACGACAAGCCCGGTTACTATTACAGCTTCGAGCCTGACATTCCGGGCGAAGACAACCCCGGGACATTCCACTCTGTGGATCTCTGGTTCTTCTTCGACAACCTGTGCGAGTGCTGGAGACCGATGACCGGAAGACATTTCGACATCGCAAGACAGATGAGCACGTACTTTGCAAACTTTGTAAAGAACGGCGACCCGAACGGCAAAGATGTTGACGGAAGCGATCTTCCGATGTGGAAGCCCTACACGCCCGACTTCCAAAACGAGATGCATTTTACCCGTGACGGCGCTAAGCCCGCTGTCCAGGAAGACAATCCTGAGAATGCTTTCTACACGTTCATGACAAAGCACATCGAAGAATCCGCAATGGGACTGTCAATAGAGCGCAAAGGCGAATCAAAGCCAAGAGTTGAGCTCTACGACGTTCCGAAAAAGCAGGCTTTCAACCCCTATCTTCCCAACTGGGAATTCATTCCTGACGGAGAGCCTTATGTATTTAACGGCAGAGTATATGTCTACGGCTCACATGATATCTTCAACGGACACGCATTCTGCCTCGGTGACTATGTAACATGGTCAGCACCCGTCAATGACCTCGGCAACTGGACATATGAAGGCGTTATCTTCAGGAGAACTGACGATCCCGCCAACAAGGATGACCGCGGATGCCTCTATGCGCCCGACGTTACCGTTGGACCTGACGGCAGATATTATCTCTACTACGCGCTGGACAATGACTGCGTCATCTCCGTTGCCGTCAGCGACTCGCCTTCCGGCAAATTCGAGTTCATCGGCAACGTCCACTACGAAGACGGAACTGTTCTCGGCAGGAAGGAAGGCGACGAGCAGCAGTTCGATCCCGGCGTTCTTACCGAAGGCGATACCACATACATGTTCACGGGATTCTGCGGACAGGGCGACAAATCACGTCACGGATGCATGCTCACAGTCCTTGATAAGGATATGCTCACCATCAAGCGTGCGCCTGAGTTCGTTATTCCTTCGACACAGTACAGCAAGGGTACTGAATTTGAAGGACACGCATTCTTCGAAGCGCCTTCGATCAGAAAGAGAAACGGTATCTACTATCTCATATATTCATCCCAGGTCATGCACGAGCTCTGCTACAGTTATTCGGATAATCCGCTTGGACCTTACAAATACGGCGGAGTCATCGTAAGCAACTGCGATATCGGAATCGACACATACAAGCCCGCTGACAAGCCTGCCGCATTCGGCGCGAACAACCACGGAAGCATCGTTGAGATCAACGGCGAATGGTATATCTTCTATCACAGACAGACCAACAACGACTGGTACTCACGTCAGGGCTGCGCCGAGAAGATAGAGTTCACTGAAGACGGCATGATCAAACAGGCCGAGATCACTTCCTGCGGTCTTAACGGCGGTCCGTTATCTGACAAAGGCGAGTATCCCGCGCATATCGCGTGCAACATCTTCGATGATAAGAACAAGATGTATGTCGGAGAGCCCAAGTCAGCCAATGTCACGATGGATATCAGAAATATCGTTGACGGGCCTTCACATATCAGGGATATCGGCAACAACACCACTGTCGGATTTAAGTATTTCGATCTCAAGGGTGTCAAGGGATTAAGGATAACCACCAGAGGCTACGGCCAGGGCGAGTTCGAGATCAGAACATCAGTTGATGGCGAGATCCTCGGAAAGATCCCTGTCAGATTCTGCACAGTCTGGGAAGACGGCAAAGCTGAATTCACGCTCCCCGACGGAGTATATCCGTTATATCTGACATTTAAGGGATTCGGCAATCCTTCACTGCTGAGCTTTGAATTCCTGCACTGATAAGTGATCTGACACCAGGAATAAAAAGAACGTCCCACGGGCAGACCTGCTTCAGGGACGTTTTTTCTTTATAATTCCGCAGTTACGGTTATTGAGTTATTACCCGCTGACGCATATATCTTTCCGCCATGAGCTTCGGTTATTCCTTTCGCGATCGACAGACCGATACCGTATCCGCCTGTCTCGGAATTTCTCGATCCGTCGGTCCTGTAGAACCTGTCGAACATCCTGTCGGTGTTTTCCTTAGTCAGCGTTCCTTCAGTGTCATTGCTTACCGAAAGCACTGTCTTTGAGCCGCTCTTATTAAGAGACACCCTGATGACTCCTCCTTCAGGAGAATACTTGACCGCATTATCCAGAAGAATCGAGATCAGCTGCGTTACCGCTTTCTGGTCGCCGTAGTATGAGATGTCCGGAGTGATCGCGGTCTCTATGGTCTTGCCGGAAGCCTTCGCAGGTCCTCTAAATGATTCCGTTTCCTCAGACATGATATCGGATAACGGGAAATCGATCTTTACCACATCGGTTTTCGAGCCTTCCTCAGTCTTTGCAAGCATGATGAGGCTGTTCGTGAGCGATGTCAGTCTTTCCGTCTGTTTCCTGATGTCCGTGACCCACTCGTTGTTCTCGCTCTCCATCTCAAGCACATCACAATCGGCATTGATCACTGCAAGAGGTGTCTTAAGCTCATGCCCGGCATCTGTAATGAACCGCTTCTGTTTATCGTATGCTTCGGCAGCAGGCATGATGACCGCTTTTGAAGATATTGCTATGAGCGCGAAAAAGACCAGCAGTCCTATCAGGGATATTACAATGCTTATTCCGAGAAATGACCTTGCGTTATCAAGACTCCTTCCGCAGTCATAGAAGATTATGAGTGTCTCACCGCCGTCAGCAGTCTTTTTGAATCTGTAGTCCCCTTTGAATCCGCTTGTCTTACTGCCAGAAAAGACCTCCCTTGCAAGATCTGCCGCCTCAGAAGAATCAACAGCCGCTATCCTGCCCGTGTCTATAACAAGCACATTTCCGTCATTATCAAGGACTATCTTAAAATATCTTGTCTCATACTTCATTTCCGGTGACATCCGGTCACCTCTTCTTCCGCCCCTGCCGCCGTTATCTTCAGGGGGTCTTCCCTCCGGAGGCTCTTCGTCCGGGAAAGAACCTTCATTAATGGTAAGCATTTCGAGAATACTGTCCGCATCACTGACAACTTCCCTGTAATTGAGAATATTTATTGCTGCGATAAGAAGAGCCAGAACGAGAGTGACTGACAGCATGGAAATGACAATGAACTTCCTTCTGAGCCTTCCTATCATCTGATCTTCTCCAAAGTGTAACCAGAGTTCCTGACTGCCTTTATCTGAACATCCGCTTCAAGAACGGAAAGCTTTTTCCTCAGATAGGATATATATGTCCATGCCGTGCTTATATCAGCCTCCGAATCAAGGCCCCATATCTTGTCCATGAACTTTTCCGTAGATATAAGTATGCCGGGGTTCATCATGAGCATTTCCATCATCTGGAATTCCTTGCCGGCAAGCCTGTACTTGCCCTTGGGCGAAGACAGTTCGAAGCTTCCCCTGTCCAGAGCCAGATTGCCGAACTTCAGGACATTGTCACCTGCAGCGGAATTCTGCCTTGTAAGCACCCTTATCCTTGCCAGGAGTTCTTTTGTATCAAAAGGCTTGGTCAGATAGTCGTTTGCGCCTGAATCCAGACCCTCGACTTTATCATCTATCTCGGATTTTGCTGTAAGCATGAGCACCGGCACATTATTCCCTTTGGCTCTGATCTCCTTCAGTGCCGATATGCCGTCCTGCTTAGGCATCATGATGTCCATGATCACAAGATCATATTCACTTGCCATTGCGTAAAGGACTGCTTCCTCCCCGTCAAAAACACAGTCGACGGAGTAATTGCTCTTTGTCAGTATAGCTTTCAAAGCCCTGGATAAAGATCTCTCATCTTCAGCCAAAAGAATTCTCATATCACACCTCTCTTTTATGAGACATCCGGCCGTTATCTTTTTATATATTATCATTTCAACTCCGGCCGGTGTCATTTTTGCGGTTTTAAAATTCATTCACCGGTTTTAAGTCCGATTTAAGTTCACGCCTTAAGATTAAGGCATCAAACTTAAACGAGGTTTAAAATGGATTACCAAGATGTTTTCGAAAGATATGAATATAAATACTTCATTACCCCTTCTCAGAAACGGAAGCTCCTTGAAGAGACAGGCACGCTGGAACTTGATCAGTACGGCAGGACCGTGATCCGCAATATCTATTATGATACGGACAGTTACAGACTTATAAGGGATTCATTGGATCATCCGGTCTATAAGGAAAAGCTGAGAGTAAGATCCTACAGAAGAGCCGGCGGCAATGACACAGTCTTTGTCGAGATAAAAAAGAAGTTTGAAGATGTGGTCTATAAAAGACGCGTGGCAATAACGAAGACCGCGGCGGAACACTGGATCGACCTGAGGGAACCGATGCCGATCAGAACACAGATAACCTCCGAGGTTGATTACTTCCTGGATTTCTACGAAGAGCTCAAAGCCAAGGCATTCATAAGCTACGAGCGTGAAGCTTATTCGGACAGGACTGTTCCGGGATTCAGAGTGACATTTGATGAGAACATTCTTGCCAGAAATGCCGGGATGGACCTCGGGACGGATACATGGGGAACCTCGCTTCTGCCTTCGGGGACAATACTCATGGAAGTGAAGATACCGGGCGCAATGCCTCTTAAGATGGCAGGCTTCCTGAGCGAAAACAATATAACTAAGATCTCATATTCAAAATACGGAACATACTACAAAGAATATCTTTTGACAGAACAATATCCGGAAAGGAGCGTTTTCTATGCTTAATCTTTTTAATTCGGTCATACCGTCAACAGGCGTAACGCCTCTGATCTTTATAATACTTATTCTGGTATCCCTGGTGCTCGGAGGGATCATTGCCCTGATCCATACATACAAAAATGAATATACCAGAAGTTTCTTAATGACCCTTGCGATCCTTCCGGCAGTCGTAAGCGTCGTGATCCTGATGGTAAACGGAAATATCGGCGCGGGTGTCGCGGTAGCCGGTGCTTTCAGTCTCGTAAGATTCAGATCCGCACCGGGAACGGCCAGAGAGATCGGAACCTTATTTGCCGCCATGGGATTGGGACTCATCATGGGTATGGGTTATATCGGTTATTCGGTATTATTCACCTGTCTGATAGGAACAGCGATGCTCATATTATCGAAATTCTCGGAAGACAGCAAAAAGACACTCCGCAGGATCCTCAAGATAACCATTCCCGAAAACTTAAACTACACGGATGTTTTCGACGGTATCCTCGACAAATACACAGGTTCTTATAAACTTACACAGGTAAAGACAAGCAACATGGGATCGCTCTTCAAACTGACTTACGATGTAGTCCTTAAAGACCGGTCTCTCGAAAAGGAGTTAATAGACTGCCTCCGCACAAGAAACGGCAATCTGGAGATATCAGTATCTGATTACAGGACACAGAGTGCCGATCAGCTTTAATAGATGGAAAAGGGAGATGATAAAAATGAAACACATTAATACATTACATAAGATCACTGCGGCTCTGACAGCCGGGACAATACTCCTGTTATCCGCAACCGCCTGCTCTGAAACACCTGCGGCATCATCCGAGGAAAGCAAAGAAACAACGGCAGATACCGGAAAGGTTACTGTCATCACTTCCGAAACGGCATTCACGGACAAGGATCTCGAGGTCGGTTACAACGACAGCGTGGCAGAGACTATAACACTTAACGGTAATTCTGCCGTCTCTGATTCCTCATCTGTCCGGATCGACGGCCAGGTCATAACGATAACGGGAAAAGGAACCTACGTTATCACCGGCACGCTCAATGACGGCTATATCAAAGTAGATGCAGGTGACTCGGATGATATCAGGCTTGTTCTTCAGGACGCGGAGATCACATCCTCCGATTACGCGGCCCTCTACTGCCTCAATGCCGATAATGTTTATATAACGCTTGCAGACGGCACGGAAAATGCCCTCATCAACGGCGGGGAATTTGATTCGAAAGACAGCAATAACGTTGACGGGGCAGTTTTCGCCAAGACAGACATTACAATTAACGGATCGGGTTCACTGAAGGTCACATCCACCGCTCATGGCATCGTGGGAAAGGATGATATCGCGGTCACAGGCGGCAGCATCACCGTCACCTCTGAAAAGGACGGGATCCAGGCTAATGACTCTGTCGCGGTCCAGAACGCTGATCTGTACATTACCTGCGGCAAGGACGGGATCCAGGCAGATAACGATAAAGACACGTCAAAAGGCTATGTCTATATTTATTCCGGAAATATAACTGTTGAATCCGGTGATGACGGTATCACGGCATCCTCTTACCTCCAGATCGACGGAGGAACCATCAATATCGCAAAGTCTTATGAAGGCCTCGAAGGAGAGACAGTTATCATCAACGGCGGAAAGATCTCAATAGTATCCTCCGATGACGCGATCAACGCGGCATCAGATTCATCCACGGAAGCCATGAGGGACGACGGCGCAAGCAACATCAGGATCACCGGCGGAGATATCTATATCAGAAGCGAAGGTGACGGTGTCGATTCCAACGGCACACTTGAGATGACCGGCGGAAATCTGGTCGTTATGGGACCTGTCAGAGGCGGCAACGGTTCACTCGATGTTAACGGCAGCGCCACGGTAACAGGCGGAACTGTCATAATGGCAGGAAGCTCTGATATGGCGGCAAACTTTACTGAAGCATCCCAGGGCACGATCCTTCTTTCAACCGGAAACCAGTCACAGGGATCCGTAATCAGGGTTACTGATGATTCGGGAAATGTCATACTGGAAGCTGAAGCGGACTGCTCTTATGCCTGTATCGTCGTCAGCAGCCCTGAGCTCACAGCCGGAAACACTTATACCGTCACTGCAGGTGACTTCTCCGAAACCGTTACGCTTACCTCCAACATATACGGTTCCGGCGGCGGTATGGGCGGTCCCGGAGGCGGATTCCCCGGCGGAGGCCCCGGAGGCGGGCCCGGAGGACGCGGTTTTTAAGAAAAATTAGAATAATAAACTAATGGATAAGAATATAAATTTATCCTTAAGAAAATGTCAGAAAACCCTCTAAAATAGCGAGTTTGCGAACACTTTTAACGTTTTTTGACTTAGTGGTTGAAAAATAGGTTGAATGAGTATAAAATTCATTCACATTCTTTTCAAATTACGTTTAAACAACATTAAACATATGTCGTTGAAATCTATGTAAGAATAAACTATACTTCAACTATCAACAAAGACATTTTTCTATTCCTATTATCCCCATATTTGCGGCCACCCTTCGTGGGTGGTCGCTCCTTTTATGGGTGTTTTATATGAGGGTAATAAGCTTGCAGTTCTCTATCCCGGTCTCCCAGAACTTTTCCAGGGGTTTATGCCATACATTTCCGATGATCGCCGAATTCATGGCTCCGTGGCCCACGATAAGGACATCCTTGCCTTCTTTTACCAGAGGATATGCTATTTCCTCCAGAAAATCTCCGGTCCTCGCGATCAGGGATTCAATGCTCTCCGCGCCGCCGACAGCTTTATACCCTGCGGGATTAAAGAACAGTTCCCTTACGGGACATTCAGGTTTGTCGAAAACGTGTTCCGTACCTTCATAGATCCCAAAACCCATTTCAATAAGCCTGTCATCTATGATGATTGGAACATCCCGGTCCTTAAGCAGTATTTCTGCAGTTTCTCTGGCTCTTACGAGCGGTGAACAGTAACACACATCAAAGTGAACGTCCTTATACCGTTCGCGCGCTTCTGCCGCCATCTGTCTTCCCATGTCATTTAACGGAATATCCGTTCCTCCCTGCAGCTTATACTCCAGGTTCCAGTCCGTTTTTCCGTGTCTCATTATATAAAGCATTAAGTTTATCCCTGTTTTTCGTTTATTCAGGGGATATTCTGCCACAAAAGAGTATTCTTAATCAAATCTTAAGAAGATTAGTTCTATCATATTAAGATGATTATCCGTAAAATTGCATTATTCAAACGGGGTGAGGTTGAAATATGTATAACATACTGATTTGCGACGACGAGAAGGATATTGTGAATGCGCTCAAGATCTATCTGCAGAATCCGGATTACAGACTGTTCGAGGCGTATAACGGTGCCGAAGCCGTCGGGATCGTTCAAAAAGAGGAAATCCATCTCATTCTGCTAGATATCATGATGCCGCAAATGGACGGGATAACAGCGATGGCAAAGATCAGGGAAAGTTACAATATGCCTATCATCCTTCTGACAGCCAAATCAGAGGATCAGGACAAGATATTGGGACTTAACATAGGGGCTGATGATTATATCACCAAGCCCTTCAACCCCCTGGAAGTCGCGGCTAGAGTAGGATCACAGCTGCGCCGTTACACCAAACTCGGTTCGGGAACAGTCTCCGGCAGCATACTTACAGCCGGCTCGATCGAGCTCAATAACGATACAAAGACTGTTACCGTTGACGGTAACGAAGTAAGCCTTACACCCAAGGAGTTCGATATATTAAAGCTCCTTATGGAACAGCCGGGAAAGGTTTTCGCGCCCAGAGAAATATACCGCAGGGTATGGGGCGAGGATTCCCTGTCAGCCGGTGACAACACCGTAGCGGTTCATATCAGACATTTAAGAGAAAAGATCGAGATAACACCCAACGACCCCAGATACATAAAGGTCATCTTCGGTCAGGGCTATAAGATCGAAAAGGGGAGAAACTAATGGAAAAGAAAAAAATGCAGTTCTTCAGGACTGTAGCAGGAAAGACCATACTGTTTATCATCATAAACATCACTCTGCTTCTGGCATTCTTATGTACGGCAGGAGCCTTCGCATGTGTGTCGGAGGATCTGTACAGCAAGTCCGCGTCACAGTATTTTCTTGAAAGAAGTGAATCAAATATCGGCTATAGCGTTCATAACGATGCCCAAATGCTTTTGAGCAGCGACAGCGAGCAGTTTACAGACAGTTCCATAAGTCTCAGGATCGTTGATACTGACGGAAAGGTACTTGCTTCAACATCTGATTTCACAAAGGTCAAAGAAGCTGCCGGCAAGCCCGGCGAATATGAAAACACCGTCCTTTATACATATGACACACTGGTTGTCTACAGCGGTGACGGATACTTCTACGGTCTGTTCGATAACTACAGGGATCCGGATGCTAAAACTGTTAGTGCAACTATAGAGGCTTATCTTGACCCCGGTGACTTCTCACCGTTCAGTGATTTTGACAGACAGATGATAGGTTTTGTCATCAATATGCGTTATGCGGTCTATCCTATCGCCTTCTTATCCGTGATCGCAGGTCTTGCCGCTTTTATCGCCCTCATGTGTGTTGCGGGAAAAAGACCGGGATCGGAAGAAACTGTCCTCGGACCTTTGGGGAAAGTTCCGTTTGATCTTCTTGCGGTCATAACTCTCTGTGTCACGCTTCCTTTATTTTTGTTAACGGAAGCAGCAAACGGATTCTTCGAGGCATTCATCTTCGCCTTTGCATTCTTTATATTCGTCAATGCAATGCTGGGTCTGTGCGTAAGCTTATCTGCAAGAGTAAAGCTCCGCATGCTCATCAAAGGCACACTTGTCTATAAGACCATCCGCCTCTTCATCAAGGGTATCCTCGCAATTCCCCTTGTTTGGAGGACCATATTGATCCTCGGAGCGATCTCGTTTATGGAACTCATAGTTATTGTGGGCACCGGAGCAGACGGAGAGATCGTTATTCTGGGCTGGTTCTTCGAAAAGCTGTTCTTCTATCCCTTCCTTCTCTATATCGCGTTTATACTCAGAAAGCTTAAGACCACCGGCGATAAGCTTGCTTCCGGAGATATCACATACCGCGCCTCCACAAAAGGCCTCTGGGGTGATTTCAGAAAGCATGCGGATAATCTCAACGCAGTATCTGATGCAGTCACTATCGCCGTTGATGAAAAGCTCAAGTCCGAGCGCATGAAGACCGAGCTCATCACCAATGTCTCCCACGACATTAAGACACCTCTTACCTCCATCATCAATTACGCTTCACTGATGGGAACAACGGATCCTTCAGATCCCAAGATGAGCGAGTATTCGGAAGTTGTCGTAAGACAGTCGGAAAAGCTTAAGAGGCTTATCGAGGATCTTGTCGAGGCTTCCAAGGCATCTACCGGAAATCTCGAGATCGTACCTGCTCCTCTCGACTGCTGCACATTCGTATCGCAGACTGCGGGAGAGTTTAAGGAGAAGCTGGAAAGCGCGGATCTCAGTCTTGTAACCACCGCGCCCGAAGAACCAGTAATGATAATGGCTGACGGCAGACGCATGATGCGCATATACGATAACCTCATGAACAATATCTGCAAATATGCGCAGCCCGAAACAAGGGTATACTTAACACTTGAGGTCATTGACGGCAAAGCGGTCACCACTTTCAAGAACACATCAAGCGCGGAACTCAACATAAGTGCCGAAGAACTGGTCGAAAGATTCGTAAGAGGCGATGAATCGCGCAATACAGAAGGAAACGGACTGGGACTTTCCATTGCCAAGAGCCTTACAGAGCTTCAGGGAGGAACATTCGATATAACGATAGACGGAGATCTTTTTAAGGTCACCCTGGCATTTCCCGTAACCTCTCAAACAGCCTGAGCTGACTTAATAACAGCAAAAAGCCTGAAAGATCAGTTATCTCCGGAGGTCTTCTCCGGAAGGGTCTTCAGGCTTTCTGTTTTTCCCTTTTTTACTGAGGGAATGGAAAATCTCTTCGTTCTCTCTTCAAATTTCTCTTTGAGGACACTGTCCTTCAACGTGTTGAGATTGATAAGAAACATCTTTACGAGAGTTCTGACCTTCGCGCCGGAGTCGTTCCTTATCTGACCCATTCTCTCGATCATGGCTCTGGTGCCCTTGATGCCTACTTTGCTCATGGTGCTTAAGTATTCGCACCCCGAGGCCTCAAAAACAGAGAACAGCTCATCCACGAAGACCTTTCTGTCCTCAAAGCTCATCTCACCGAGCCAGACACTCATAGTCTCATCAAACGTGTCACTTATCTTGTCAGTGGTATCGCACGTCTCAAATCTCTTTCCCTCAAGCTGCCAGGAAAGCGGATCATGCTGCATTATTCCGAGTTCTGTGCTCTTTACGATAAGCGGCTCGGTCGTGTTTTCGAGAAGTCTTCCAATAATCGAAGTCTCAGGGATGACCTTGAATATCTTCGGCTGGAGGCTTTTGAACTTCTCGGTCTCCATCGCTTCGTGATTGAACCCCGGACCGTCAAAACTGTAGACTTTTTCGATCCGTGACTGAAGTCCGGAATCTGCAGCCATTGCCGCATAAATAGCAAGGTGTCCGCCCTTTGAGTGACCGCCTATACGGATCTTTTCATCCCTGCCTTCAGTTACTTCCTTAAGATATGAAGCCGCTTCATTCTCAGCCGGAACCGTCATATAACTCAGGTTAAAATCCTCTTTCCACCCGATTATCGTGTCGTCCGTTCCCCTGAATGAGATAAAAGCCGCTCCGTCAGATGTATCTATCTCGACTGCGGCAAACTGTATCTCACGTGAGATATCCGTATCATCTTCAAAGTTTAAAAGGAATGCGTTCCTGAATCTTTCTGTACCGGCAAGCGCTTTAAGGATCGAAGGCGCATAGTTAATAAAAGACTTATCCTGCGCAAGTTCTTCTTCGGAATGCAGTCCGAAAAACCTGGCGGATGCCTCCTCCACCGTTATTATTCCTTCGCCCCTCGGGGGAATGACACCTTTAAAATCCACATATGACAAAGACGACAGTATCAGAGCATCGATACTGTTGAAAGGATCCTGTTCGAGCGTAAGATCTCCGCGCCATGCCAGATAGTCAAGAAAATTACTCATGACCAGATTATAAACCTAAATCAGAGTAAAGAAAAAAGGTTGTCCGGAGACAACCTTTTTTGAACAGTAAACAGTTAATTTATTACCTTCTGCCTGTCTTAATCGTAAGATCTTCCAGGAATCCCTTAGGGCTTCTGATCTCAAGTTCACCTTCAACCTGAACGATGAGATCATTTGCAACGCCTGTAAGGATCAGCACGGAAGTACCTGCAAACCAGACATTCTCAAATCCTGTAAGGATACCGATTATCGTAGGTCCGATGCAGACGAGAACGAGGAAGAATGCTTCAACCCAGTTAAGTCTGTGTGCCGTAGCCTTGATGAAATCGGTTGTAGGCTTACCTGATCTGATACCGTTGATCATACCGCCGTTCTTATTGATGGAGTTTGCGATCTCTACAGGGTGGAAATTGATCGACGTGTAGAAGAATGTAAACGCAACTACAAGAAGGAAGTAGATTGCATAATACCAGGGGCTGCCGGTAAAGCTCTGCTTGAACCAGAGAGCTACCGGGTTGGTGCTGTTGCTGAAGAACATCGTGATGATGATCGAAGGAATAGCAAGGAGCGACATAGTAAAGATAACAGGCATAACACCGGACATGTTGACCTTGAGCGGGATATAGTCCCTGTTACCGCCGCGCTGCTGTCTTCCGATAACCTTCTTTGAATACTGGACCGGAATCCTTCTCTCAGCATTCTGGACATAGAGAACGAAGACGATGATCGCAATAGCAACTACTGTTACAGCGAGGAATACGAGAACGCCCGCGAGGATTCCCAGAGCGGCGTTTTCGATTGAATCGCTGATGCTGACACACTTTGTATAAAGTGTCTTTGCCATATCAGGAAGTCTTGTAACGATACCTGCAAAGATCAAAAGTGATACACCGTTGCCGATGCCCTTGTCATTGATCTTTTCGCCTAAGAATACGACGATAGCAGCGCCTGCCGTAAATGCGAGAGCAACAAGAACGCCATTGAGCCAGATAGGAAGGCTCGAATTAAGGGCCGAACGTGTTGAATATGTAAATAAGCAGGACTGAACAAGAGCAAGACCTATTGCGGTAAATCTCGTTATCTTATCCATCTTCTTTCTGCCGGACTCACCTTCTTTGGACATATCCTCCAGAGCAGGGATAACGACAGTTAAGAGCTGAATGATGATCGATGCATTGATGTAAGGCGAGACACCCAGTGACAGGATCGATGCATGGAACAGACCACCACCTGAGATGAGATCCATGATGCTACCGAGCTGACCCCACTGACGGATAATGCTGGTGAATTGTTCACCGTCGATTCCCGGTACAGGTACGAGTCCGCCGAGCATGAAGATGCCCAGGATCATGAAGGTATAGAGCAGCCTTTTGCGTATAGACTCTACACGAAAAGCATTAACTGCAGTATCGAAAATACCATTCATGCCTATTAGCCCTCCGTAGCCGTGCCTCCGGCCTTCTCGATCTTCTCCTTAGCTGTAGCTGTGAACTTTGCAGCTGTTACATCGAGCTTCTTTGTAAGCTCACCGTTGCCGAGGATCTTGATGCCGTCGTTGTTCTTCGGAACTGAGATGATACCCTTCTCGGCAATTGCCTTAGCATCAACCTTTGTACCGTTATCGAAAACTTCGAGATCCTTAACATTGATAGTAATATAAGCAGGAGCAAATCTCTTGTTATTGAATCCTCTCTTAGGGAGACGTCTGTAAAGGGGCATCTGACCACCTTCAAAGCCGGGTCTTACGCCACCGCCGGAACGTGCATTCTGACCTTTGTGACCACGGCCGGAAGTCTTTCCGTTGCCGGATCCGGGACCTCTTCCCTTACGATAAGCTTTTACGTTGCCTGAGGAAGTCATTTCATTGAGCTTCATGTGGCACCTCCATTAATTCTCTTCTACGGCTACATAGTTAACAGCCTTTTTGATCATGCCGCGTGTAGCCTCATTGTCAGCCTTCTCAACAGTCTGACCTATCTTCTTCAAGCCCAAAGCTCTAATCGTAGCCTTCTCGGACTCTCTTGCCTTATTTGTGCTTTTGACAAGCTTAATCTTAATGTTAGCCATATTGAGTCGGGCCTCCTTACTTGATCTCGTCAACAGACTTACCGCGAAGTCTTGCAACTTCTTCAGCGGACTTTAAGGACTTAAGACCCTCAATAGTAGCGTTGACCATATTGTTAGGATTGTTGGATCCGATAGACTTTGTACGGATATCCGTGATACCGGCGAGCTCGCATACTGAACGAACAGGACCGCCGGCGATAACACCGGTACCGTTTGCAGCAGGCTTCATAACGATGTGAGCTGCAGCGAAT
>CACYRM010000006.1 GCA_902776845.1 Oscillospiraceae bacterium | reverse complement strand
TATTTGGTGGAGATGAGGAGAATCGAACTCCTGTCCGAAACCTCTTCCTCCGGGACAATCTCCGGGTGCAGCCGACAGATGAATTATTCCTATTCCCGCGTGGCCCATCGGCGGGCTTCGGTTCCAGTAGCTTCATGGAATTAAAGTCGCTATCCGGCGCAAAGCTTAACCGGTAGGACTGCCTGCTTAACCTCTCTCAGGCGAGGTCTTCGGTGTACGTGCTAGCCTTAGGCTGCTACGAGCTCTGTTGTGTCTGCAATTACTTGCAATTCCCCGTTTTTTAAGGAGGCACAACGAGGATCCTCCACCCGCTTTCCCGACCTCAGAAGCCCCGTCGAAACCGGTACATCCCCAAGTCTGAAAAATATTGCTCCGGTCACGGAAAATGTGACCGAAGCAATTAAGCTTACGCGTGATTATACATTCTCAGATGAGAAATTCAAGTCTCATCATCAAAGTTCAGGTCTTTGGTTACATCATAGGGCTCGAAGCTCTGGCTGATGACATCTGTAGCTTCCTTGAATTCCTTTTCATCAGCTTCATCATCTGAAATGTAGGGCTCGGGTTCTTCAATGTTCTTATCTCCGTAGATCTTGCTGTACGGATCAAGTCCTTCGTATTTCTTGAAAGGGTTATTCAGCTGTTCAACACCGCAGTAGTAGCACTTGGAGGTAAAAGGTTTATTCTCCATGGACTGAAGCGGTTTGCCGCAGTTGGGGCAGGCAGTTGACTGCTTGTAATCTGTTCTCTTGGAAAGAAGAACGGCTTCATTCAACGCTTTGTCGAGTTCTTCACCTGTTGCTCCCTTTTCCTGGAGAAGGATCCAGAGGGCATGAACAATAAAAGACTGCTTTTCAACCATACGTCTGAGTTCTTCGACTTCTTTAAGAGCCTTATACTCGTTCTTGACTTCACTTTCCTGGGGAGTGCCGCCTTTCATGTCACGAAGAAGCGCATCTGCCTCATTGGCATTCTTGAGCTTTGCCATATCCTTCATCAGAGCAGCATCGAAATCTTGCATATTAACCTACCTCCTCAATTATTTTGTTTGCTTCAATACATCTACTATAACAAACATTTTGGATTTTCAATCACGAAAAAGAAATCTCAGTTTTTGCTGTCCAGAAATTCCGAAATAGCGACAGCTGTTTTGTATGCTGTTTCTTCCTGATTGATAAGCGCATCATCTTCGCTGTTCGAAAGATAACCTATCACGAGCTGATATGATCTTATCGAGTCAGCATGATTAAGACCTGTATACATATTGGATTGGACTGATCCCAGAGAATCGGAACCGATAGCTTCGGCAACGATGTCGGCCAGATCTTCTCCGTCTGATCCGGCGCTCTTCGAGTACTTACCGGTTGAAGGAACATATACCTTTACGCCGCGTATGTCGCTGTCAGGCGCGCTGTCGGCATGTATCCTGATAAAGAAGTCGGCATCGCTTTCCGTGGCAATCGCGGCTCTCTCGATATTTGAGATATTGACGTCATTTTCAGTCCTGGTAAGGATAACTTCCGCGCCGCATCCTTCAAGATACTCTTTAAGCACGAGTGAATATTGAAGTGTTATCTCATATTCCTTAGCACCGCTGTTTATACCGGTTGCTCCGGAAGATGCCTTTTCTTTTTCTGCGGTCGAACCGGGAATGGATTCTTCCAGTTCAGTATCCGGAACCTGCTGATGTCCGGGATCGATCACTATAACCAGCCCCGAGAGATCTGGATGGTCGTCAGCCAGGGGAACAGGGGAGGGTGTAGGCGTTGCGGGAACCGGAGTGGGTGTGTCCGTAGGGAACTTCCTTGGCTCAGGTCCCATGATGCCTTCCGGATCAGATGAAGTATCAATGGACTCAGCAGGGGGCATGCCTAACATCTCGTTGAATCTGTTATCGATCCTGTCCTTGTTGAGCAGGTATATAAAATAAAAAACGCCTACAATGAATAAAGCCGCGAAAAGACCCAGCAGAATGCTTTGAGCGACGTTTTTCTGCGGAGCCGGCTTTTTCTTTTCGCTATAGTATTTTTTTATATAATCTGAGATAAAGGCTTCTCTTTTAGCTTCAGGCATATCGTGGAGATGCTTGTAGAGAAGCTTTCTTTCTTTTTCAGGAAGCTTATCGATTATCTGCTTAAACTTTGCGATGTCTTCTTTCTGTGGCATAGACCCTCCGTTCAGATAATATCATTCTTTATTATTTGAACAAAATCGGGGCAAATTTCGGTGATTTGGAATTGTTTATGATTTAGTATTGAACAATAAACAGTAGTGTGCTATAAATGATAGTGACGGCGGGGCGCTTAGGAATAGGGGGCGCCCCATAGCCCGTCAAATCGGAATGAAAGGGGAATTGCCAATGAACAGCCAAATCAAGAAGGGCGTTCTCGATTTGTGTGTGCTGGCGTTGCTTGAGAAAGGTGACAGTTACGGCTACGATCTCGCAGGAAACCTTGCACGCAAAGTCGAAGTAGCTGACGGAACTGTTTATCCGATATTGCGTAAGCTTGCTTCTGAAGGCGTGGTATCGACTTACCTGCAGGAATCTCAGAACGGGCCGCCGCGCAAATATTATCATCTCACGGATGCTGGACGTAACAAGTTAAATGCTGAACGTGATGAGTGGATCAAGTTCTGCGGGGAAGTGAATGAAATTCTCAGCAAGGGGAATGGAGGAAAAGCCGATGAATAAGACGGAATATCTTAAAAAGCTCACCGATGAATTGGGGCACATGCCTTATGGTGATGTTAAGGACATCATCCAATCTATTGAAGAGCATTTTGAAGAGGGTATCAGTGAAGGCAGAAGCGAAGAAGAGATTGCGGAGAGCCTTGGTGATCCCAAGGAATTGGCAATGGAGTTTAAGGACGGCGCCAAGTTCAAGCAGATAATCAAGAAGCGCAAGATGTCAGATAACTTCAAGGGACCTGACGGAAGAGGAAGGATCTTTGTAATCGTTTTCAATGCTTTCGTCGGAATCGAGATGTGGCTTCTCTTCCTTGCAGCTATCATTGCGGCATTCATGTTCCTTGCAGGTGACTGCGCGATCATTGGACTTATCGTTGCAGGTCTGGTTGCGGGAACATTAATGGAATACATCATTCCTTTTATTTTCCTTGTTCTTACCCTTATATGTGTGGCAGTTTTCCTGATCGTATTACTGATCCTCGGAATCAAGTACTATGCAAAGGGACTCAAGTCCTACATAAGATGGAACAAGAACGTTTGGAACTATGGCCTGGGGGAGGACTGATCTATGGAAAAGAAAGATATTAAGTTACTGATCACCGGTGCGGTTGCTCTTTTCCTTGCCTGCTTTATGGCCATAATCACGATTGGCCTGTTTGCGATCAAGCTTGGCGGAAAGGCAATGGAGTACGACTGGAAGGGCGCTTTCAGCAATGTGACCGGGCAGGTCCAGAGTCTTGGAGATTAATAGAATAATTATCGTTAAGTTTTTGGGATAGGGGGATAGAAAGAGGCTGCCTTCAATTTGTTAAGGCAGCCTCTGATATCTCACTCATCAACCGGTTCAGGTATTACCACATCTATCGGAATATCACGTTTTCCCTCGTGTTCTTTTGTGTAATCGACCAGAAGGGCAGCGGCATCTTCACGGGCTTTCCTGTATGATGCGGAAGAGACCTTATATGTGGATTGTTTTCCGTCAGAAAGAATAAGAACCGTTACTTTCCTGTTTGTTGAATATTTAGTCCTGGTGGCCGAACGGCTGATCACACGGCAGCGGCAGACTTCATATTCATGGTTCCTGATCTTTTTATATTTTTCCGTGTCGCTGAGCGCGAATCCGCCTGCGACCAATAATACGAAAAAAGCCGCGACGAAAAATCCTGCAGCGTGATCGAACTTATCGATGACTGCATATATGCCGGCAGCCAGGAACATAGCACCGAATACGGCTAAGACAGTGCACCAGATTATGTCGCTCCTGCGCTCATGCTTTATGTTTTTTAGGACTGAGTTATGTTCAGTTTCTGTCGGCGCTGACCAGATCATATTTGCAATCTCCATTTTGTAATAGATTTGTACTTTAATGATATCATTTTTATTTGAAGAGTTTCGAAAAAAGAAAGGGATATTATGGACAGCAACAGTGAACTCGAATCGAGGATCGGAGAAGTCCTCAAAGCGGAGAAGGATAACAGTATCCCCCGCATGACGAAAAGAGATTATATAATCGCAGCGGTCATAATCGTGATCTCTCTTATCGGGATAATAGGGGGATTCTTTCTGTGAGCCGCAAACATGATGTTAATAAAGAGATAGAGAATGAAGTCTATTGCGGAACGCTTCCTGTTCTGCCCAAAGAGAGAAAATACGGATTTATAGATGCGCTTCTTGTCCTGTCAGGATACTGCATAGCGACATGGAGCTATACTCAGGGCTCGTATCTTGCAACCCTGGTAGGGTTTAAACAGCTTCTGATAGGCGCTTTCCTGGCAGCAATCTTCATGCTGATGGTATACCAGCTGCCTGTAATAATGTCTGTCAGATACGGCATAGATATATGGATCTGGCTCAGGAGCGTTTTCGGGCCAAGAGGAAATAAGATCGTTACGATAATCATAATTGCTGTTAATTTCCCGTGGTATGCAGTGTGTTGCGAACTGTTCGCAGACTCTATGGGAAATCTCCTGGGACTGTTCGGAATACAACTGTTTGACGGGGCCCATCTGATCTTAAGCCTTTCGTGCGTTATCATCGGTACGGTGATCGCGTTAAGGGGCGTAGGCACTATTACATGGACCACAAGGATCCTCGTGCCGCTCCTTCTCCTTGTCGGTGTGGCTGTTGTTATAGTCGGATTCACATCCGTTCCTATGGACGTTATCTGGAACTATCAGCCTGAGCTTGCGGGTGATGCGGATAAGACCGTCAATTATGTTCTCAGCATCGAAGCCAACTTCGCGTTTGTCATCACACTCGTCGGAGGAATGGCAGAGGTTCCGAGACTCTGTAAATCCGAGAGATCCGGATACTATGCCGGAGTATTGGGGCAGGGTGCCGCAGGATCTTTCTTCGTTGTTGTCGGAGCCGTAATGGCAATCGCCATGCAGTATGTGACGGGAAAGATGGTGGATGACCCTACTCTCATGATGGCGACTTTGTCCGCGCCTATCCTCGGACTGTCATCACTCCTTTTGGTCGCTTTCGCGAATATCGGAACACAGGCGGTAGGCTCATATATTTATGGCGTAATGCTCAAATCGACTTTCAAGAAATCTTCATACAAGGTCCTTGTTCTTGTTCTGGGTCTTTATGTCGGTCTTCTTTGCGTTTGGGGAAAGATCACTGAATACTTCGGCAGTTTCCTTACTATAGGCGCATGTGTTTACGCGCCTCTGGCAGCTCTTCTCTTTGTCGATTTCTTCCTTATCAGGAAGCAGAAGATAGACCTGAAGAGCGCTTATGAGATGCCGGGTCACAATGCCTATCAGTATTCTAAAGGATTCAATATCGTAGGTATCGTCTGCCTGGCACTGGGCTTCGGATTTACGCTTCTGGTTTACGATCCGATAAAGGGGATCATCCACAATAAGATCCTGTTCATGCTTACTCCGACGCTGGCATCTTTTATCTTTACTGGAGTTCTGTATCTGCTGCTCAGCAGGATACCCGGCGTTCGCCGCTATATCAGAAGAGATACATATGCAAGTCCGGACAAGAGGCCTTTCGACAGGGCAAAGGTTCCTCCGAGGCAGAATCTGTTCTTCCTGCCTCTGATGTGGCTGTTATGCAGGATAACGGTCTCGCCTTATAAGCTTAAGATCGATAAGCATAATATGGAGGGCATCAAGCCGCCGTTCCTCGTATACGGTTCCCATAATTCATTTATGGATTTCTATGTAACTCCGCTTGCCCTGAAGCCTTACAGGGCAAACTACATCTCGGAACTTGAAGGATTTGAGAACTTCGGCGAGTGGATCTACCGTCAGGCAGGATGCCTCGGCACCCGTAAATTCATCAACGACCAGTCACTGATCAGAAATATTGCCCGTGTCATAAAGCGCGGCGACATTATGGTCATCTATCCCGAGGCAAGATACGCAAATGTCGGAACTAATTCCCATCTTGCCCCGTCTATTGCAAAACTGGCAAAGATGCTTAAGGTGCCTGTCGTGACACTGAATATGCAGGGAAACTATCTGCAGCAGCCTATCTGGAATCTTAAGGAACGCAAGGGCGCGAGATTACATGCAGATCTTAAGTGTGTCGTAACGGCGGATGAGATAGATAAGCTTTCCGTTGATGAGATCCTTTCGAGGATATCCAAAGAGCTTACTTACGATGAGTATAAGTACCAGCTCGAAAACAAGATCAAAATAGATGATGAGTGGAGAGCAGAGGGCCTTCATTATCCGCTGTACAGATGCAGAAAGTGCGGTAAGGACTTTGCCATGACCTCATCCGGCAGCAGGATCACGTGCAAATACTGCGGTGATTCGTATGAGATGGATGAATACGGCCGGCTTCATTCCGGGTCCGGTGAGACGGTGCATATCCCTGACTGGTATGAGTGGCAGAGAGGATTTGTCCATGAGGAGATCAGGTCAGGTGCTTATAGGCTTGATATTCCCGTCAGAATCTGGGCGCTGCCTAATGCTGTTAATTTCGTTGATTGTGGTGAAGGAAGATTTATCCAGGACAACAGCGGGTTTTCGCTGGAATTCGATAACTACAGGAGCGAAAAGCACGAGACTCTTAAGTTTCCGGCTAAATCCATGATCTCGCTTCATACCGAATATGATTACAGGGGCAAATACGGTCCGTGTGTCACGCTGTCAACTTACGATGACACATTCTTCATCTATCCGACGGAAGAGAGCAGGGAAGTGTTCAATCCCACCAAGATCCAGTTCGCGACTGAATACCTGGGCGGGCTGTATTCGTAATTGAAGTATTACGCTTCGAAATTCGTCTCGGGATCCCAGTACAGATCCTCATGCTTATGCATCCAGGCGGAAAGAGCCTCAGTCATCTTGTGGGCATCGTTGTCAAAATCAGCTCCGTTCAGAGGTTCTCCTACATAGATCCTGATCTTACGGCGGTGAAGGCCGTTAAGGGGATGAGGCTTTTTGGATGTTCTCGGCCAGATCTGATATGCTCCCGCAATGTAGACGGGTACCATGGGGACGCCGGCCTTGATGGCAAGGTAAGCGGCACCGTCTTTCATTTCGGCCAGTTTGCCGGTATGGGATCTTGTGCCTTCGGGGAAGACAAAGCAGATATTGCCCTTTTCGACTTCCTTCTTTGCCTTGATGAGACCTCTTACGGGATTGCCGTAACGGTCTACCGCGATTCCTCTGCCGACTCTCATGATGAGACGGCCGAGCTTGCCGTGGTTTGTCTCAAGGTCTGAAGCCGCGAGGCAGCACATCCATTTGAAATGACCTTTCGGGAGATAATCTATGATAAGGACGCCGTCCGGGTAACTCTGGTGGTTGGACGCGACGACATAAGGATTGTTCTTCGGGAAATTCTCTCTGCCGATACATTTCATGTCGCAGAGGATATGTGTCAGGAGAAGAAAGCCGTTTTTGGCCATTACATCCCAAAATCCGCGCTTGGTGGGATATTTCTCGTCAAGTTGTTTGTGATGATCGGCTTTTGACATCCTGGGCTCGGTGTCCGCAGAGGCCATTCCGTCAGGTTTTAATGTTTTTTCTTCTTCAGACATATATACTCCTGAAAGGTTTCTGACAAAATAATACACTAATATAACGCAAAAACAGCATTTTAGCGAATTCTTGTAATTTTATTCTTAAATATGATATATTTTCTTAGTTCGACTGCTTTCGTTAAGCTCGGGAGCTTTCGACTCATGGAGGTAATAGTATGGATCCTGTACAGGGTACGCCTGTTTATACAGCTGAGAAGTTTACGGACATAAGGGATCTGGTGGTCCGTACTTGCGCAAAGTACTCTGAACTGGATGCTTTCATATTCAGACGTTCCCCGAAGCTTTCCGAGATCCACAGGAGTTTTTTCGAATACGGGAACGATATCAAGGGCTTGGCCACATATCTCCTTAACAGTGAATATGCGGGACAGAGAATTGCCGTGGTAGGTGAGAACGCTTACGAATGGTTTGTCTCATATAACGCTATCCTGTCGTCAGCCTGTGTCGGCGTTCCTCTGGACAGGGCGCTTCCGGAAGATGAACTCATCCAGCTCCTTGTCAGATCAAAATCCAGACTTATCTTCTATCACCACAGACATCACAAGATGATGCTTTCCATAGCTGCCAAGATCAAGTCCGGCGAGCTGGATATACCGCTTGATAAGTTTGTAATCTTCTATAAGGACGGTCTCTCCGGAAAGACAAAGGATGACACATGGCCTGAGGACGATGACCGTTTTGCTGATATCTACGACCTTATCAAAGAAGGCAACGTCTATATTGAAGCAGGTGATACCAAATTCATGGATACCCCGATCGATGTAAATGAGGCAAAGATCATCCTCTTTACTTCGGGAACGACTTCCATGAGCAAGGGTGTACTGCTCTCACATAACAATATAGTTTCCAATGTATATTCGATTGCGCAGACGCTTGATGTCAGAAGAGGCGACAGGGCTTTCTCCATCCTTCCTCTGCATCACACGTTCGAGAACACTTGCGATTTCTTTATCCTGTCCAGCGGCGGTTGTATCTGCATGTGCGACGGTCTCAGATATATCGTCAAGAATATGGAGGAATGGAAGCCTGATGTATGTATTTCCGTGCCTCTTCTTTTCGAAAACATTTACGAGAAGATCGAAGACGGAATCAAATCCTCAGGAAAAGAGAGGATCATCGCTATTGCGAGACCCGTGACTCGTTTCCTCAAAAAGTGCGGTATCGACGTAAGACGCAATGTTTTCAAGGATATCCTTGATAAACTCGGCGGTAATTTCCGTATGGTCGTTATCGGCGGCGCCGGAATCGACAAGAAATATATTGATGCTTTTACGGACTTCGGCCTCCAGTTCTACATGGGTTACGGCCTTACCGAGACATCGCCGGTTATCTCCGTAAACACGGAGGTCTGTGATGTTCACGGCTCCGTAGGACGCCCTCTGCCGGGAATAACGGTTGCTATCGATGCTGAAGGTAAAGGTCCCAAGGCCGTAGGCGAGATCCTTACCAAGTCAGATTGCGTCATGCTCGGTTACTATGAGAATGAGGAAGCCACCAAGGATGCTATCGATGAGAATGGTTGGTTCCATACGGGCGACATGGGATATATCGATAAGACCGGTTCCATCCACATTACAGGCCGTGTTAAGTCCATGATCGTTCTGACGAACGGCAAAAAGGCTTTCCCTGAAGAGATCGAGGCTGTTCTTACCGAGATCAAGGGTGTCACCGAGGCGTTTGTCTGGGGCAATAAAAATGACCGTGAAGCCATTGATATCTGCGCCAAGATCCTTATAAACCGTAAGATCATCGGCGCTGAGCTCGGTCTTGCGACTGAGGCTGATGACGGACAGATCGAGACATATCTCAATGATAAGATCCACGAGGCTAACCACAAGATGCCCCAGTATAAGATCGTACGCAACTATGTCTTCTCCGAAGAAGATATGATCAAGACGACAACGCTCAAGATCAAGCGTCCCAAGGAGCAGGAGCATATCGAATCCCGCCTCGCCGAATTGGGTCATACAATGTATGACGTTAACGGCAAGAACTTCGATAAGCTTATCAAGTCAAATAAATAATCATCCATGTCTTCCATCCGTAAGATCATTCTCGGGACCCGTGAAGTATCAGTCGAATTCGAACGCAAACGCATAAAGAACATCAATGTCCGCGTAAGGCGTGACGGAACTTTATACTGTTCACTTCCATATTATGTTTCGCAGAATGAAGCCGAGGCTTTCATTATCTCCAAGAGGGATTATCTGCTTAATGCACTGGATAGTATTGTTTCCGAGAAGAAGTCTGAAAGTCTGTCCAGGCAGTTCCTTGAAGGTGAGACTTTTATGGTGTTCGGCGAGCCCTTTACTTTAAAGGTCGTTCAGGGTACCCGTAATATCTGCAGGGCTGAGAACGGAATCATCACTTTGGAAGTCAGGGATCCCTCGGATTACCGGACCAGATATATGACATATGAGAAGTGGCGGAGAGCGTGCCTTAGAAGCGTGATCGTTGATTACTGCAATGAGATCTATCCTCTTTTTGAACGCCGCGGTGTGAAGCCTCCGAACAGAATCGTGCTGGGTGAATACAAGTCTTTCTGGGGCGAATGCTTCTCGAAAAGGGGTGTGCTGAAGTTCAGCTACAGACTTTTCGAGAAGGACAGGGAATTGATCAGATATGTTGTGGTCCATGAGTTCGCCCACTTTATCGAGCCCAATCATTCAAGCCGCTTCTGGGCTATAGTCGGTGAGATCATTCCTGATTATAAAGTGATGAGAAAGAGACTGAATGAGAAGTGAGAAGACATCTATCACTCTTTCCAAACAAGTTGTTCTATATTTTGTTATAATTATTTGATAAAAGCCTTATCGGGAGGAATCACTTATGGGTGAGCTCAATCTTGAACGGAGCAAGGTCAAATTCGACTTATGGGAACGCAAACTCCTTGACTTAAGCACACGTAATTCGCTTCTGAATCTGAGGATAAAGGGATCATGCATCCCGCTCTTTGTTCCTGAATGCGCAAATATAGAAGACATGATCGCCCAGGAGAAGAGCTTCTCCATTATTTCACGCGGTGATGAGGACGAGACCGAAGAAACTGAGGAGATTACACCGGAGGAAAAAACTGAAGGTGCTGAAGTTCCCGATGAAAAGCCTGTTCAGGAAGCTAAAGCAAAGAAGATCAAGGACATACCCGCAAAGGATTATTCCATCGAAGATCTTGCCGATATCACGGAATTCAAGGAATTCATCGACAAGAAATGTGAGAAGGGTGTTCTTGTCTCATCCCTTACAAATGCCGTTCTGGATAAGAATATCAAGACACTTTACAGAGGTGCCAAATCTTCGATCGAAGAGAACGGCGCCAACACTCTGTTCCTTGCCTGCGGATTTCTTAAATGGTTCGAAAAGGACAGGAAGGATCCGTGTTACGCTCCGATACTTCTGATCCCGGTCGAGCTTGTCAAGAAGTTCGGTATCAAGTACACGATGAGAAGAAGGGACGAGGATGTCCAGTTCAATGTCACCGTTTCAGAGAAGCTGAGACAGGATTTCGGGATCGAATTTGATGATTTCAGCAAGACTCTTCCTGCAGATGAGAACGGAGTCGATGTCAGGAAAGTTTTTGAGGCGGTTAAGGAAGCTGTCCGTTCTCTCAAGTGGGAAGTCGTTGAGTCCTGTGTTCTGGGACTGTTCTCGTTCTCGCAGTTTGTTATGTGGAACGATATGCACAGCCACAGGGATTCGATCGCCCAGAATAAGATCGTAAAGAGCCTTATCAACGGTCAGCTCGAATGGGATTATGAGAATATCGCATCTTCCGGAAAAGTTTCAGAAGATGATGTTTATCTTCCTATAGTTGCCGACAGCTCCCAGCTTGCCGCCATCAAGAAGGCGGGCGAAGGAGCAAGCTTTGTATTGCACGGTCCTCCGGGAACGGGCAAGTCACAGACTATTACGTCTATAATCGCCAATTGTCTGGCGAATAATAAAAAGGTGCTTTTCGCTGCTGAGAAAAAAGCTGCTCTCGATGTCGTTTACAAACGTCTTGAGAAGATAGGAATCGCGCCTTTCTGCCTTGAACTTCATTCCAACAAAGTCCGTAAGAGCTATGTCCTTGACCAGCTCAAGACTGCGAGCGAAGTCAGACTGAATCCGGGTGTTGACGGCGGCTACGATAAGGCTCTCGCGGATATCGAGGCCAAGCGTAAAGAACTCGATAAATATGTTGATGAGCTTCATTCAACGCGTGAATGCGGCATGTCTTTATATGAACTGATCAATGTCTATGCTTCCAATCAGAACGCTGCCGATGCGGGGACTTTCGATGCCGGATTTGAGGATGAACTCACATCTGCGGGGATAAGAGAGACCGAGACGGCTCTGGGAGAGCTTGTTGCGTCTTCGGGCAGGCTTGCCGGAAAACTCCCGTTCGTAAAGTCTTCAGAATACTCACAGGATGCAAAGAACAAGTTAACTTCATTGGCGGATGAGTTCATTAAGGCTTATGACGAACTGACCGTAAGCATAGCCAATTTCGAAAAGCTCACAGCAGCATGTGGCTGCAGGATAGCCTGTGAACCTCAGACTGTCGGAAGGATCGCCGGTCTTAATGCCTGCGGTATCGCTATCGTTAAGCTTAATAACCTCAAGCTTCCCAAAGGGATCATCTGCTGTGACAATACCGAGAATGCCTATCTTTCATTAAGAGATACGATTATCAGTTGTAAGGACGCGGTTGCCAAAAGAGACGGACTGCTGGCTTTCTGGCAGCCCGGATTCCTCGATCTTGACGGCTCGCTTCTGCTGAATGAGCTTATGACGGCCAAGTCCAAAAATGCCCTTATGAGAGGCGCTGCGGAGAATAACGTATACAAGAAGGTCAGGGCATACGATCTCAAAGGAAGCCGCAAGGAGTATCTTGAGCAGGATTTTAAGCTCCTCATCGAATATAAGAATTCGCTTCAGTTCGCTTTGAATTCAATCGCTTCGTCAAGAAGCTATCTAGGCGAGCTTTATAACCCGGCATCGCCGTTCCCGGGATTTGATACGGCCTATGTTGAATCAATGAATGAGAATGCCCATGCCGTATTTGCGGAGTTTGCCGCTTTCGATCCTGCAGGAGCACTCCGGAAACTGATAGGTTCCGGAGATCCTTCGGTTATCAGTACGGTAAATGATTTTAACCTGAAGACCTCTGCTTATGCGGCTTCTTACGGCGCGCTCAAGAATACATACGGTTTTGAGACGGGCGCTTATGAACCGCTTACCGCTCTTCTCGAGACAAAGAAGCAGATGGCTGAAACACTTAAAGCCGACAGTGATTACCTGAGGGACAGAATGCAGTTCAATCTCATGGCTTCAAGATGCGCTCAGTATAAAGTATCCAATATTGTAAATGCCTACGATAACGGAACAGTCGGTGGAGAGGATATAATCAGCTCGTTCCGCAAGGGTTACAGCAGCAGTCTCATCTCGAAGATAATAGATAACAGCGATGTTCTCAGGACTTTCAGCGGACTTGTTTTCGAGAATAAGATAAGGGAACTTTCAAAGGTCAATGACGAATTTGAGAAACTGACAAGACAGGAGATCTACCTGAGGATCGCGAAGAACCTTCCGGATATGAGCCGTGACGCTAACGTATCTTCCGCTTTGGGAATACTTCAGCACGCGATCAAGGCAGGCGGAAGGGGAGTATCTATAAGAACCCTGTTCACGCAGATCGGAGATCTTATTCTGAAGCTCTGTCCCTGTGTTCTCATGAGCCCTCTTTCATGCGCTCAGTTTATAGATCCCGATAAGATCGGAATGTTCGATGTCGTTGTTTTCGACGAGGCGAGCCAGCTGCCGACATGCAAGGCGATCGGTGTTATAGCGAGAGGAAAGGAAGCCGTTATTGTCGGCGATCCCAAGCAGATGCCGCCTACGTCTTTCTTCATGGAACAGGTGGATGACGGCGACGATAATTTCGAGACAGACGATCTCGAGAGTATCCTTGATGACTGCCTTGCTATAAGCATGCCGCAGATGTTCCTTGCATGGCACTACAGGAGCCGTCATGAGAGCCTTATCACTTTCTCAAATAAGGCTTTCTATGAGGGAAGACTTTACACATTCCCGTCGCCTGATAACAGGCAGGCCAAGGTAACTATGGTCGACTGCGGAGGATCCTTCGATTCAGGCAAGACCAGAACAAACAGGATCGAAGCGCAGGCTGTTATTGACGAGATCGTTAAGAGAGCGCACGACCCTGTTCTTTCGAAGTACAGTGTTGGCGTCGTTACTTTCAATATCCAGCAGCAGTCGCTTATCGAAGATCTCCTGGATGAAGCTGCGAGCAAAGATCCGGAACTTGAGAAATGGGCATTCGGCAGCGAAGAGCCTGTCTTTATCAAGAATCTCGAAAATGTCCAGGGTGACGAACGTGATGTTATCCTGTTCTCCGTCGGATACGGCAAAGACGAGAACGGCAAACTCATTATGAACTTCGGTCCTCTTAACAGGGACGGCGGCTGGAGAAGACTGAACGTTGCGGTTACAAGATCAAGGATCGAGATGAAGGTGTTCTCATCGATCTCCCCCGAAGAGATAAGGATCACTGATACTTCTTCAGAGGGCGTTAGATCATTTAAGCGGTTCCTTCAGTATGCGTCAGGCAGTGAGGTCTGGGATCAGGATATCGCTTCCTCCGGCAATTCATCAGACAATTCCGGAACTCCCATTATCGACAGGAATGCTGCCTTTACGGGAATCGCAGACGATATCTGCTCCAGGTTCAAAGCAGCAGGTTACGATACCGACAAGGGCGTGGGCAAGTCAGGATTCAAGATCGATATCGGTGTTGTATCACCCGAAAAGGACGGTACTTATTGTCTCGGAATACTTCTTGACGGTCCCGTCTATGCATCCTCTGGCACGACCACTTCAAGGGAAGTCTCCCAGATATCAATGCTCAAGGGATTCGGATGGAACGTAGTAAGGATATGGTCTCTCGAGTGGTGGGAGAATCCCGACAGTGTGTTCGAAAAGCTTGTCGCTTTGATCGAGGACAGTAAGAAAAAGGCTGATGCTCCCGGTGAGGAGAGTGCAGCCGGTGAAGAAACAATTCCCGTAAAGCCTGAGACAGATGCCGGGGCTGAAGAAAAAGCAGCTGAAGATGCCGGCTCAGGTCCGGAAGTGGTAATTTACGGACAGGAGACTGCGGATCAGTCCGAATGTCAGCCGGAAGAGCAGCCTGAGGATCAGACGCAAAAAAAAACGGTTGACGCCGGAACCATAATCGATGACGGTTGCCCTGCGGTTGTAAGTTATTCTTCTGAACTGAACATCAGGCAGATGAGTGAAGGCGAATTCTGTTTTAAGAGTAACGAGACTACCGAATATCTGAAGCAGAAGATATTGGAGATCGTTGAACAGCAGGCGCCTGTAAGCTCTGAGGAGATCACAAAAGAACTGGTCAGCGCTGTCGGTCTGAGCAAGGTGACACCTGCTCTCAGAGAGCGTTGTGCTTATCTTATTAAAAGCGTCCAGTCCAAGACGCAGCCAAGGACACAGAAACTTGATCCTTCGTCAGATGATGAAGAGACACTTTTCCTGTGGAACAAGGACGATGATGTCAGCAAAGTGATGAATTATTACAGAGTGCCGGCTGAAGGAGAGAAGCCCAGAAAGGCCTCTGATATCGCGGTTGAGGAAGCTGCCTGCGCAGCGAACTATCTGGCGAGGTCCCAGTACGGAATGCCGTATGAAGCCTTGACCGTGGAGACAGGCAAGACGCTGGGCTTTACGAGAGTTCCAAAGGATTCAGATGCTTACAGACTCGGCAAACTTGCTGTTGATTACTGTATCAACCACGGTCTGCTTGTTATGGATGATAATTTCTTTGTTAAGGCGGAGGAATGAATTGCCGGGAAATACATATTCCTGAATGCATGGTATAATGCTCGCTATGGACGATAAGGATAATCCGTTTATATATAATGCTGAGAAAGTTCCTCTCTATGAACGGCCGGGACGGCTTGATCCCGACCGCCGTGTTCCTATCACCAGAAGTGACAGGGTCGACGTTAATATCCATTATGATGAGGCGAAAAAGACTTTTGTAAGGGATAATGATTCACCCGAGTTTACGGAAATGTCTGTTAATGCCATGAATCCTTTTGAGGATGCTGCGCTCCTGAAGGGCGATGTCAAGCCGAAGGTTGTAGGTGTAAGGACCGGAGTGGTCAAAGTAGAGAGCAAGATCTTTGTTCCTGAGACAGATACGGAGGATGTGAGGACAAAGGTAAGGAAACCGGTTGTTGCTGAACCTGAACAGCCTGTTTATATTGCTGAAGAGGACGCGGCAGCTTCGACGGATTATATCGCTGATGCCATGAGCGGTGTCGAGACAGTCGAGAAGGCTGATAACGTAAGGAGTGAACAGCCTTCAGAGGATATTGCCAAGCTCAAGCTGTACACGTTGTTGCTTGGCATCGTGGTCGTTCTGGAAATCACCGGTATCGCTATTATGGCGATAGTATAATTCATTGTTTTCGCCGGTTCGGGCAGTTATCTCAATATAAAAACGGGGTATCTCATTTTTGAGAACCCCGTTTAAGTTATTTATAACCTTAACTCACTTTTTCTTCTTCTTTTTGTTTGAATTCTTATTAGAGTTCTTGTTTGAATTATTGTTTGAACTCTTGCTTAAAGAAGATTGCTGTTTAGCAGGTTCGGGCTTGATCATTTCGGCTTTTGACTGTGTTGCAGTCTGATTGCTGGCGAAATCATAATCCTTGCCCGGAAGGACCGCATTGAGGATGATTCCGACAAGTGATCCTACTGCGAGGCCTGACAGCGAAATGACGAGCAGGGGTTCTTCGACCTGAACGGTCTCTTCCTTGATCTCGGCATTTCCGGCAGAAGCTAAGATATCTGCAGGCAGACCGACAGTGCTGTCAGCATTAAGATAGTATCTTGAATTATCAACTTCAATATACTGTGAAGTCTGCTCAACGATCTTTTTGCCGACAGGGATCTTTATAGCCGTAAGCGAACTGTATGTGACTCCAATCGAGAGAACGAGGATTATAGCGGCGATGATAACGTTTCTTGCCTTGCCGAAATCGACCTTGTTCTCAACGATGTTTCTTACGCCGACAGCGGAGATCATTCCGTAGAGGACAAGTGAGATGCCGCCGACAACAGGTGTCGGGATTGCGGAAATGCAGGCTGCGAGCTTAGGAGATACCGAGAAGAACATTGCGAAGAAAGCTGCAAGTTCAACGACCAGCGGGTCATAAACTTTGGAAAGCGTAAGAACGCCTGTGTTCTCGCCGTATGTTGTATTTGCGGGAGCGCCGAAGAGGGATGCCAGCGTTGTGGCGAGACCGTCACCGATGAGCGTTCTGTGAAGTCCGGGATCCTGAATAAAATTGCTTCCGACTGTTGAGGAAATAGCGGAGACGTCACCGATATGCTCAACGATAGTTGCAAGAGAGATTGGAACGATCGTGATGATAGAAGTAATGAGAAGGCTGGTATTGATATTGCCGCCTGTGAAGATCGAGATGGCGGTGTCCCTGAACATGAAAGGTGAACCGATCCATGAAGCCGTCTTAATATTTTCGATGCTTGCGACCGAGAACAACTGGAAGTTGGGGTCACCCATGAAGCAATAGTAACCGTCTACCGGCTGGCTTCCCGCAAGGGTGAGGATGATGCAGAGCGCGCATGCGCCGAGGACACCCAGTAGGATAGGTGTGATCTTGACCATTCCTTTGCCCCAGATGTTGCAGATAACGATGATGATGATTGCTACGATGGCTACGCCCCAGTTGGTTGAGCAGCTGTTGATGGCTGTTCCGGAAAGGCACAGACCGATAGCGATGATGATCGGACCTGTTACGATAGGCGGGAAGAATTTCATTACGCGGTTGACGCCGAAGGCCTTGATCAGACCTGCAAGGATGAGGTACACAAGACCTGCAACCGCAACGCCGAAACATGCATATGGCAGGAGTTCTTTTTCACCGTTAGGTGCGATGGCAAAGTAACCTGCAAGGAATGCGAATGATGAACCTAAAAATGCAGGTACTTTTCTCTTGGAGATAAGGTGGAAGAGAATTGTTCCGAGACCTGCGAAAAGAAGTGTTGCTGACACCGACAGCCCGGTGAGAGCGGGGACAAGGACAGTCGATCCGAACATGGCGAACATGTGTTGGAAACCGAGTACTATAACACGACCGGCACCTAGAGTTTTCGCGTCGTAGACCGCACCATCCTTAAGACTGGATTGACCCATAACAAACCCTCCTTTAGGATGTAAACTAGATAAATAATAGCACTCTTATTCAAAAATCAAGTAATCTGTTTGTAATATTCGGAGGCTTTTTTCGAACTGATTTATTTACGGAAAACAGGTCTGATCATTCCCTGATATAAACGGGCATCTCAAGATATCCTCGCTTTTCCCTTAAGAAACTGCCGTTCGTTATCTCACGTCTGTCTTTGCCATCAACGGAGACCCATGTGCCTTCGGGCAGATAGAATTCGGCTATGCCCTCCTTATCGAAAACAGGTGCGACAAGAATGTTTTTACCGAGCATATACTGCCTGTCAAGAAATGCGCAGACGGGATCGCTCTGGAATTCGAGTATCATGGGACGCATAACTGGGAGACCGCTGTCTTCAGCTTCTTTGCGTGCTTCATTTATGTACGGCAAGAGTGATTTCTTGAGTTCAACATAATGTCTTAAGACTTCGACGGATTCATCGTCGTAGTTCCACGGCACACGGTAGGATGTGCTTCCGTGGAGTCTGCTGTGGGAGCTTAAGAGACCGAATGCGGACCAGCGCTTATAGACATCAGGTGTGGATTTGTCTTCGAATCCGCCGATGTCATGGCTCCAATAGGAGAAGCCGGAGAGCATGAGAGATAAGCCGCCCCTGATCGTCTGTTCCATTGAAGGATAATCCGAGTGGCAGTCGCCGCCCCAGTGGACGGGGTATTTCTGGCATCCTGCGGTTGCGCTTCTCGCGAATACGACAGCTTCTCCTTTGCCTTTCTCTTTTTCGAGCAGTTCGAAAACAGTTTTGTTATAGAGATACGTATAGTAGTTGTGCATTCTTAGAGGGTCTGAGCCGTCGGCGAAGATCACGTCATCAACAGGGATCCTCTCGCCGAAGTCTGTCTTGAAGCAGTCGACACCCATATCAAGAAGAGCTTTGAGTTTGTCCTGATACCATCTGACAGCTTCCTTATTCGTAAAGTCTACGATCCCCATTCCGGCCTGCCACAGGTCAGTCTGCCAGACATTTCCGTCGGTCTTTCTGATCAGATAACCTTTTTCTGCTGCCTCATCGAAGATCTCTGACTGCTGGGCGATGTAAGGGTTGATCCACACGCAGACATGAACTCCTCTGTCGTGGAGTTTTGAGATAAGTCCTGCGGGATCAGGGAACATGTCACTGTCCCAGAGGAAATTACACCAATGGCTGTCTTTCATCCAGAAACAGTCGAAATGGAACACCGACAGATCGATCCCGCGGTCACGCATACCGTCAACGAAAGAAAGGACAGTCTTCTCGTCGTAATCAGTCGAGAATGAAGTTGACAGCCACAGTCCGAATGACCAGTCGGGAAGCTTAGGAACACGTCCCGTGAGTCCTGTGTAAAGCGTGATAACATCCTTCATGGATTTTCCCGCGAAAAGGTAATAATCAAGGCACTCGCCACGTACGGAGAACTGGACTTTCGAGACATGTTCGGAGGCAACCTCAAAATCGATCTCTTCGGTATGGTTCACGAAGACACCGAGGTTGTTATCGGTAATGTAGAACGGAATGTTCTTGTAGGATTGTTCGGAGAATGTGCCGCCGTCCTTGTTGACGATCTCGATGCTCTGTCCGTTCCTGATGAAATTCCCGAACCGTTCACCGAGACCGTAAACGTGTTCGCCTACCCGGAGATCGAGCTGTTCTCTCATAAAGCAGCCGTTGCTGCCGTCAATATATGCCAGAGCGCCTTCGTGTGAACCGGTTATTGTATGCCCGTCCCTGATAAGTTCATATCCGTAGTTTTCTTTGCTGAAGATGAGAGTGCTTGCGCCGCTTTTGACGGAAACTGTCTTGTCGTCTTCTTCGATGTCTGGAATGATGCATCCTTCATTAAGGCTGAAGTAAGAATCCGCGAGTGATCTGTCTCCCTTGAAATGATAAGCCCTTATATGGAAGACATTTTCGGCAGGAGAGGAGATCTCCGTCGTGATATAGGGTCCGCTTAGAGTCATACCCCTGACATAGATGTGGAACGACGGCATAGTGAGTGTGATCTTATCTTCATCCTTCTTAATGAACCGGATTTCCGTTGCCTTGTGTATATCAAAGCCTTCTGCCGTTCTCCATGCGCCGTCAGTAAATCTCATAAGCCCGACCTCCGGAAATAAGGGTTTTATTCGTTTATTCTAACACGATTTACAGAGTTTTCTTTTTAAGGAGGCTGTTTCGGGCGCTGTCTGATAACGATGTTCCGCCTTCCTTGCGGATTTCGGTTCATAATACTAAAATAACAAATGATTTAAATAACCTGTTTCGAAAAGAAAGGGAGACGGATATGCAGTACAAGGATTTTAAGAATGTACAGATAATGGAACATCCTCTCATCAAGCACAAGATCTCGCTTCTGAGAAAGATCGAGACCGGAACTTATGAGTTCAGACATCTTGTTGAAGAGATCGCCACGCTTGAAGGCTATGAAGCCCTGAGAGACCTTCCCTTGAGGGATGTTGAAGTTGAGACACCGCTTGAGAAGACTATGACTCCCATGATCGACGGTAAGAAACTCGCTATAGTTCCTATTCTCCGTGCCGGTCTTGGAATGGTTCCGGGTGTCCAGGCTCTTACGCCTCTTGCCAAAGTAGGTCATATCGGTCTTTACAGGGATCCCGAGACTCATGAACCTCATGATTATTACTGCAAGCTCCCTGATCCCATCGACCAGCGTCTCATAGTCGTTGTCGATCCTATGCTTGCAACCGGCGGTTCTGCTGTTGACGCCATTAATTCCATCAAGGCTCACGGCGGAAAGCATATCAAGTTTATGTGCATCATCGCTGCTCCGGTAGGTATCGAAAGACTTGCAAAGGCTCATCCGGATATCGAGATATATGTCGGCAATGTTGATAGAGAGCTTAATGAAAACGCGTATATTCTCCCTGGCCTGGGAGATGCGGGTGACCGTATTTTCGGCACCAAATAATTCATAAAAACAAATTGGAGGAAAGTGTTTTATGGTTATGAAGAAGGTTGTTGCATCTGTTCTGGCAGCTGCAACTATGGCATTTGCATTCGCAGGATGCGGCAAGAAGGATACTAAGAAATTCGTTGTCGGTTTTGACCAGGAATTCCCGCCTATGGGTTTCGTCGCTGATGACGGCTCTTATGTGGGTTTTGACCTTGATCTCGCCAAGGAAGCAGCAAAGCGTATGGGACGTGAATTCGTGGCACAGCCTATCGCATGGGATTCCAAGGATCAGGAGCTCGCTACAGGCAATATCGACTGCATTTGGAACGGATTTACGATCAGCGGAAGAGAAGACGGCTACACCTGGTCTGAAGCTTACATGGTCAATGATCAGGTCGTTGTTGTTAAGAATGATTCCGGCATTACCTCACTTGCTGATCTGGCAGGAAAGAAAGTTGCTGTTCAGAAGGACTCTTCCGGTCTTGCAGCTCTTAATGACAATCCGGCTCTTACAGACACATTCGGTGAGATGATCGAACTTGATACTTATCTCAATGCCATGATGGAGCTTGAGATGGGCAGTATTGACGCTATCGTTATGGATGAGATCGTTGCGCGTTATGAGATCCAGACTTCAGGAAAGCCTTTTGCAGTTCTTGATGAGGCTGTTGCTTCAGAGGAATACGGCGTAGGTTTCCTTAAGGGAAATACAGCACTCCGTGATGAAGTCCAGAAGACACTTGAGGAGATGGCTGCTGACGGAACAATGGCAAAGATCTCTGAGCAGTGGTTCGGTTCTGACGTTACTATCATCGGAAAATAAGCCTGCTGCTTTGTTATCCGGGTTATAAAGAAAAACACGTGATATTTGAAGATACGCATGAATAAACATGTAATTACTTACATTTTGATCACTGTAATCTCACTGTTTGTATTTGCCGGCTGTACACCGGCAAATACAAATCAGACTGAGCCTTTTGATGCCCAAAAGTTTATTGATGAGTGCAGAATCCTTGTTCCCGCAACAAAGTATTCCGCCGATGAAGATGATCTGAAGAATTTTGAGATCGATTTTCCCAGAGCTGTTCTGGATAAGTTCGGCAAAAGTGAATATTATAAGGAAATGACGGACGACGAGAGAAAAGCAGCTTTTAAGGAACTGACTGAAATCTTGTCAACATACAGCTATGGAAATGCGGCCAACGGTTTTATGAGGAACGTCTCGGTAAATATGCTGAAGCATACTGTGTCCTGGTATATTATGGACTTCGGTGAGACTGAGGTTGTATGGGCTATGCCGGGATATTGATATGCAAGCATTACAGTCTACATTGATTCAGCTGGCTCAGGGACTGAAATTCACTTTCGGTATCTTTTTCTTTACCCTGATCTTTTCCATTCCGCTTGGACTTTTAGTTTCCAGGGGAAGGATGTCTAAGATAAAGATAGTATCCCTGATCTTTCAGCTGTATATTTCCGTCCTCAGAGGAACGCCTCTCATGCTCCAGCTGCTGCTGGTCTATTTCGGACCGTATTACATATTCGGAGTAAATCTCGGAAGCATTCAGATAGGACCGTTCAATTACAGATTCATAGCTACGATAATCGCGTTCTCGCTGAACTACGCTGCTTATTTTGCCGAGATATTCAGAGGCGGAATACAGTCAATGTCCAAAGGACAGTATGAAGCCGCAACTGTTCTGGGCTTCTCAAAAATACAGACATACTTCAAGATCATTCTTCCGCAGGTTATTAAGAGGGTGCTGCCTTCTGTCTCGAATGAGATCATAACACTTGTTAAAGACACGTCGCTTGCCCAGGTCCTGTCGGTTACAGAGATGTTTACCAAAGCATCGGCCGCTGCATCGGCGCAGGTATCCGTTGTGCCGTTTGTTGTAGCCGGAGCTTTCTACTATGCAATGAACCTGATCATTGAGACTATCCTTAACCGTGTTGAAAAATCCATGTCTTATTATTCTTAAACGGGGTCAAACAAAATGCCTGACACAAATAAAGACATCGTTTTAGAGATCAGCGAGATATACAAGTCCTTCGGGGATCTGAAGGTGCTTAAAGGTATCAGCATGCAGGTCGAAAGAGGAGAAGTTGTTGCCGTTATCGGTCCTTCGGGCGGCGGTAAATCAACTCTGTTAAGGTGTGCCACCACATTGGAGAAAGTCGATACAGGCAGGATCGTTATCGGAGGTGATGTCCTCTGCGACAACGGTTCATACTGCGGAAAAAAGCAGGAAAAAGAGATCCGTTCGAAGTTCGGTCTCGTATTCCAGAATTTTAATCTTTTCCCGCATTTCTCCGTCAGGAGAAATATCACTGAAGCCCTGATACATGTGCATAATAAGAGCAGGGAAGAAGCAGACAAGATCTGCGATGCTCTTTTGAAGAAGATGGAACTCGCGGAGAAAGCAGATGCATATCCTTGCAATCTTTCGGGCGGTCAGCAGCAGAGAGTATCTATCGCGAGAGCTCTTGCGACTAATCCCGAGATCATATTTTTCGATGAGCCTACATCGGCATTGGATCCTGAGCTCACAAAGGGCGTTTTGACGGTAATAAAAGAACTCGCCAAAGAGAAGATGACAATGGTTATCGTAACCCACGAGATGAGCTTTGCGAGAGACGTTGCGGACAGGATAATCTTCATGGACGGCGGTGTGATCGTTGAAGAAGGTCCCGCTTATGATCTCGTGACGAATCCCAAACAGGAAAGAACAAAGGCATTTTTATCAGATTATTGATGGATTTTGATGAGATAGTTAACAGGAATACTCCGGAGGATATCAAATACTCTGATATCAAAGGAATCAGCGACCTCATTCCGATGTGGGTTGCCGACATGGATTTCAGAAGTCCCGTCGAGGTCAGAAAAGTTCTGTCGGACATTTCCACGCGCGGAATCTTCGGGTATTCAGAAGCCGATCCGTCTTACGATAAAGCTCTTGTTGACTGGTTTAAGAGAAGATATGATGTTGAGATCGATCCCGGAACGGTCCTTAAGCTTCCGGGGGTAGTGCTCGGCATATCGCTTTCGGTCAGAGCGCTTACAGAGCCCGGAGACAGTATCCTTATCTTTGAGCCGTTATACGGCCCTATCGCAAAATGCATCAAAGGCAATGGCCGTAAGCTTGTAATCTCTGATCTGGTCCGCACCGGTTCCCGCTATGAGATTGACTTTGAAGGCATGCAAAGAAAGATCAAAGATAATAACGTGAAGATGCTGGTCCTTTGCAATCCCCATAATCCTGTCGGCAGGGTATGGACAAGAGAGGAACTTCTTAAGATCGGAGACATCTGCCTCGAGAATGATATGGTCATCGTTTCCGATGAGATACATGCCGACTTTGTCTATGCGGGGCATAAGCATATCCCGGTAGCTTCATTATCTGATGACCTGAGAAAGATAACAGTAACATGCACCTCGCCTACAAAGACCTTTAACCTTGCGGGGATACAGGCAGCAAACATAATCATTGCCGATGACAGTATGAGACGCGCGGTCGACAGGCTGTCTCTCGTTACAGGTGCGTATGGCCTTAACGTGATGGGCATAGCTGCAACAAGGGCAGCTTACACATACGGGGAAGTCTGGCTTGATGAGCTCCTTGAGTATCTCTCCGGGAATATAACTCTTGTCAGAAACCGTCTTAAGGATACAAAACTGAAGGTGACTGATATTGAAGGAACTTATCTTATGTGGATAGATGCTTCTGAATTATGTGTAAGTGATCCTGCAGAGTTTTTCCTTGATAAAGCTCACGTCAGATTATCGGAAGGCGGATTCTTCGGAAACAGCGGAAAAGACTTTATCAGGATGAATGTCGCATGTCCGAAAAGCGTTGTAAATGAAGCTTTGGACAGGATACTTGCGGTACCGGGCGTAAAGTAAAGAAGTTCGCTTCAAGACCATTCTTGACACAAAATCGAACTAACAGTACAATAATTGTACTAACAGTTCGATTTAGGAGGCGCATATGCCAAAAAAATGGATGGTTGACCGCAATACGGCATCGATACTGACTGCGGCAGAAGAGCTTTTCGAAGCTAAGGGATATGAGGCGACTTCAACTGATGATATCGCGAAACACACCGGAATAAGCAAATCTACGCTCTATGTTTATTTCAAGAGCAAACAGATTATCTGGGATTCGATCGTATGCAAATATATGGAGCAGCTTTTGGAGATCGCGGGAAAGGCGGCTGAAGGCAAGGGTAGCTTTGAGGACAGATACTTTAAGCTCTGCTTTGATATTGCAGATAAGTTCGAGAAACACCCTGTGTTCTGCAAAGGTACATTGGGAAAGATATCTGTCGATATGGAGCAGGATATCTATAAGAAGATCTATGATATCGGCGAACAGACCAATGAGGAGATTGCGGAGTTCATCAGAAGCGGAATAGATGAGGGCGTTGTCAGGAAAGACATCGACATCTATCCGGCGGTCATAATGATGTGGTCATCAATATCAGGAATTATCTCAATGGCAATCGACAAGGAAGAATATCTTAAACTCAGATTCAACATGACTAAAGAAGAATACCTGAGGAAAGCATTTAAGATGCTTTTGGAGGGGGCTATATGAATGCAATATATCTAAGCGGTTCAGGCAACACAAAGCATATCGTAACTCTGCTCATAAATGAACTCGGCAGCGCCGGAATATGCGCGCCTGTTGAATCAGAAGATGCAATGGAGGTATTAGAAGGTGAGGAGATAATTCTTGCTTATCCGACGATGTTTTCGAACATTCCATATCTTGTAAGAGACTTTATAAATACTCATGAGAAAGCATGGAAAGGGAAGAAGATCTTCCTGATAACTACAATGGGTCTTTTTGCAGGTGACGGCACAGGCTGTGCTGCAAGGCTTCTCAAAAAGCACGGTGCAGAGATTACAGGCGGCCTTCAGATAGTCATGCCGGATTCTATCGGCGACTGCAAGGCTCTTAAAAAGACTAAGGAACAGAATAAGGAAATAATCGCGAAAGCCGATAAACGCGTCATTGAAGCGGCAAAACAGATGAGGGCAGGTAACTATCCAAAAGAAGGTCTGTCATTTGCAGCGCACCTTGCCGGATTATTCGGCCAGAGACTTTGGTTCTATAATAAGACGACAGGCTATACCGATAAGGTAAAGATTAATCCGGAAAAGTGCATCGGGTGCGGTATTTGCGCGAAGAACTGTCCGACGCAGAATATAATGATTAAGAACGGTAAAGCAGTTGCTTCTTCAAAATGCACGATGTGTTACAGGTGCATAGATCACTGCCCGAAGCAGGCGATGACGCTTTTGGGCAAGACATTATATGAGCAGCCCACCTACGAGAAAAACAGCAAATGATTAATCTTCTTGTGGGCCACGGATTCAGATTTTCTAAATATTGCCGGAAATGACGGATTTAAGAAATGATTATTGTAAAATGACCGTTTTTTACATAGATCATTTCCAGATATAGCATTTTCAAGAAATAGTTAGGAAATGAGTCCATATTAGATAGAAAAAACTTCAGGGCACGAAATAATCTTGTTTGCACCATGAGTTTTCCTTAATCGAAAGTAAAAAATAATCCCCGCTGGCACGAGTTATTTGCGCAAGCAAATACTGTCCGAAGTGCCGGGGATTATTTTTTTACTCGGGTTTATATGAATCCTTCAGTGATACCGCTCTGTTAAACACAAGATGCTCGGGTGATGAATCCTTTGAGTCAGCACAGAAATAGCCCGTTCTCAGGAACTGGAACCTATCTGCAGGCTGAGTGTTCTCAAGGAACTTTTCGAGCTTGGCACCCTTGATGATCTCGAGTGAATCAGGATTGATGAAGTCCAGATAATTGCAGTCTGCGAGGTCGGGCTGCTCGGTAGTGAAGAGCCTGTCATAAAGTCTGATCTCACCGTCAACGCAGTTGTTTGCGTCAACCCAGTGGATCGTTGACTTGATCTTTCTGCCGTCAGAGGTATTTCCGCCTCTTGATTCAGGATCGTATGTGCAGTGAACCGCTGTAACTTTGCCATCGGCATCGTGATCGCAGGAAACGCACTTAACAACATAAGCGGACTTGAGGCGCACCTCATTGCCGGGGAAGAGTCTGAAGTATTTGGGTGCGGGAACTTCCATAAAGTCCTCTGATTCGATCCAGAGTTCCCTGGAGAAGGAGACTTTACGTGTGCCGGCGTTCTCGTCCTTAGGGTTGTTCTCAACATCGAAATCTTCGGACTGTCCCTCAGGATAGTTGTCTATTATAAGCTTTATGGGCTTTAAGACAGCCATGGCTCTCTGAGCGTGATCGTTAAGATCCTCTCTTAAGCAGTATTCAAGGAATGCGAAATCAACAACGGAGTTGACCTTTGCCACGCCGTTACGTGCGCTGAAGTTATGGATCGATGCGGGTGTGTAGCCTCTTCTTCTGAGACCGCAGAGAGTAGGCATTCTGGGATCATCCCAGCCTGATACGATGCCTGCTTCGATCATGGCACGGAGCTTTCTCTTGGAAAGGACTGTGTGTGTGATTCCGAGTCTTGCGAACTCGATCTGACGGGGCTTGCACTCAACGGAGATGTTGTTTACTACCCAGTCGTAAAGAGGTCTGTGAGCTTCGAACTCCAAAGAGCAGAGGGAGTGTGTGATGCCTTCCAAAGCGTCTTCGATCGGATGTGCGAAGTCATACATGGGGTAGATGCACCACTCTGTTCCTGTTCTGTGGTGGGGCAGGTGATTGATCCTGTAGATAACGGGATCTCTCATGTTGAAATTGCCTGAAGCGAGGTCGATCTTTGCGCGGAGTGTCATCTTTCCGTCTTCGAATTCGCCTGCTCTCATTCTCTTAAAGAGATCAAGGCTCTCTTCGATTGGTCTGTCACGGTAAGGGGAGACGGCAGGAGTCTTGGTGTCGCCCCTCATGTCTCTCATCTGGTCAGGTGTGAGTTCGCATACATAAGCAAGACCCTTGTTGATGAGCTCAATTGCGAATTCATACATCTTCTCGAAATATTCGGATGCGTAGAAGAATCTGTCATCCCAGTCGTGACCTAACCAATGGATATCTTCCTTGATGGCCTCAACGTATTCCTCATCCTCTTTGGTGGGGTTCGTGTCGTCCATTCTGAGATTGCAGAGACCGTTATATGCTTCGGCGGTACCGAAGTCGATCTCCAGAGCCTTTGCGTGGCCGATATGAAGGTATCCGTTAGGCTCGGGCGGGAATCTCGTGTGGATCTTTTTGCCGTAGACCCTTCCGCCTTCCTTAAGTTCCTCGTCAATGATCTGCTCAATAAAATTCTTGCTGTCAGCCATTTTTATAATTCTCCCTGATCAAAGTCTTGAATAAGCGTATCTGATCCTTCTGAGCGATTCGTCTTTGCCCAGAAGAAGCATGACTTCAGAACATCCGCCGGGGGTTACCGCAACACCTGCGGCAGCGATCCTTACCGGCCACATAACGACAGAGTTCTTGACTTCAAGGCTCTCTGCCAAAGTCTTCATTGCTTCCGTGATGGCATCCCTGTCCCAATCAAGGTTCTCAAGTACGGGGATTGCCTTTTCGAGCATTTGCTTTGAAGATTCCAATGTGGACTTGCTCTTCTTGTGCTCGAAAAGAGCGAGGTCGAAATCGCCGTATTCCTTAATGAAGGAAAGCTTTTCAACGATCTCGTTGAACTTTGCGATCCTGGGCTTTAAAAGCTCGGCGAGCAATGCATAGCATGAAGGATCAACACCTGCTTCATCATAGAAAGGTTTTGCATGCTCAAGGAATTCCTCGTCGGACATGGCCTTGATGTGTTCCTGGTTGACCCATGAGAGCTTGTCGTAGTCGAAAACTGCAGGTGACTTGGAGATCCCGTTGATATCGAAGGCTTCGGTAAGTTCTTCAAGCGAGAAGATCTCTCTCGTATCCTTGGGCGCCCATCCCAGAAGAGCGATATAGTTGATGATCGCTTCGGGCAGATAGCCTTCATTAACAAGATCCATAAAACCTGTCGAACCGTGACGTTTTGAAAGCTTGGAGATAACCTCATTGCCTTCCTCATCGACGGACTTGCCCATGATCAGAGGCAAATGGATGTATGTGGGTATTTCCCATCCGAACGCATCATAGAGCAGGTTGTACTTAGGTGTGGATGACAGATATTCGCTGCCTCTTACGACATGCGTGATACCCATGGTGTGGTCATCGATTACATTGGCGAAATTATAAGTAGGGAATCCGTCTGTCTTGATCAATACCTGATCGTCGAGATCTTCGTTAGGGAAGGTGATATCACCGTATACGAGGTCATGATAAGAAGTTGATCCCTCAAGCGGCATCTTCTGTCTGATTACATAGGGCATTCCTGCATCGAGGTTTTTTTTGATCTCTTCGGGAGACAGATTCCTGCAGTGGCGGTCATAACCTGTTCCTTCAGGCGCGTTCTCCTTAAGAGCCTCAAGACGCTCTTTTGTGCAGAAGCATCTGTAAGCCTTGCCTTCCTCAACGAGCTTCTCGGCATAAGGCTTATACATGGAAAGCCTCTCGCTCTGTACATACGGGCCGTAGTCTCCGCCGATATCGGGTCCTTCGTCATGAGTAAGACCGGCAAGCTTCATGGTGTCATAAATGACCTGGGTTGCGCCCTCAACATAACGCTCACGGTCAGTATCCTCTATTCTTAAGACGAATGTGCCGCCTTCATGCTTGGCGGTAAGGTATTCGTAAAGCGCAGTGCGGAGATTGCCGACATGCATAAAACCCGTAGGGCTGGGAGCGAATCTTGTTCTTATTTTCATACTGAACCTCTATTTATTTATCTAATATGACGCTTGAGCGTATATTTTAGCACTTTTGTGTTAATATACAAATTGACTTTGCGAGTGAAAGGAGCCTTGAAAGCTTGGACAGACTTGATTGTAACCGTAGCTGCGACTGCTTTACCGGCAACGGTATAGCCGATGAGTTCGTTGCCGGGTTTATTCTTGAGCAGTATGCCAACAAAGATCTTACCGGTCAGGAGATAAAGGCGGCGATCATTTCCGACAGACAGGTCAGCGGATATTACTACAATGCTTTTGAGAAACAGTTCGTCGAAAGGAATATTAAGACCTGCCTTATTACAGTTGAAGAAGGCGAACAGAACAAGAATCTTTCGCAGGTCAATAACGTGATCAAGGAACTTACCGACTCCGGGATGAACAGCAATGACTGGATAATTGCCTTCGGAGGAGGGGCCGTCCATGATATTGCGGCTTTTGCCGCTTCGCTTTATACGGGAAGATCACGTTTTATCGCTGTCCCCACGACACTCTCGTCAATGGCTGAGACGTGCTGTTCCGACAATGCATTCCTGAATTCAGGCAGCCGTAAGAATACTGCTTCGGTACCGGTCACGCAGACTGCGGTCTTTGTTGACCCCAAGTATCTTTCGACGGTGCCTAAGAAATACATTCCTAACGGCTATGCGCAGATCATAAGATATGCGCTTCTGTCGGACTTCGGACTTCTGACGGCTCTGATAGATATTTCGGATTCAAGCCTTTCCGATATAAGAGTCTTTCTTAACCGTGTTTATGCGGCAAGGGCGGCGATCGACAGAAAGAATCCTGTTCTCCTTAAGCTGGGAAGTGAACTCTCCGAGGCTATCGAGGGATATTTCAGGTTCATGAACTATTCCGAGGGAGAGGCTTTGGCATTAAGCCTTTATGCGACAGTCCCGGATAAGGCCAGAACAGCGATAGCAGCCATATATCTTAAGCTGAATCTTCCGACTGAACTCAAGGGTGTCAGCTTTAACGCGATAATGAATTCACTTAAGGAATCATACCGGAAAGGCTCTTCGTCGGATAAGCCGATGGTCTGTTATGAGGAAAAAGACGGAAAGGGAAGCTGGGTCATTAACAATCCCTCCGATGAAGAGGCTTTGGAGATCCTTGAGGACCGGCTTAAGAAGATTACCGCAGGCTCTTCTGCAATTGCCTCAAATGACGGGGAAGCTTAGTGTATAATTACCGGGTTATGAAAAGTGTTTTTGTGAAAAGATTAATAGCAGTCGTATCCTGTGCCGCTGTCATGGCACAGCCTCTGATGCTCACATCCTGCAAGGGAAAGAATAAGGGTGCTGAAAAGCCTGCGGATTACGGGTCTTTCGGTTCTGATATCGCCAGAGAGATCGCGGGCAAATTCCCTGACAGGAGAGCCTACTCCTCCGGTGAAAGCCGGACCGGCGATTATATAGAAGAGAAGATCAAAGAACTCGGGTATCAGCCTGAAGTTCAGACTTTTCAGGGTCCCGGCGGCAGTTCAAAGAATTATATCGTTAAGATCGCAGGAACAGGATTTTATTGTGCCAGGGACGACGGTTCGTTCGAACTGGAACACAGGGTTGCGGTCATAGGTGCCCATTATGATGCTTCACTTCTTCCCGAATTCATCGATGAGGATGAATACTATGATGAAGACGAAGAAGATGATGAAGATTATGACGATGAGGATGATGAGGACGAAGACGACGAAGACGACGAGGATGAGGATGACGATGAAGACGAGGATGACGATGAGAATGAGGAAACCTATGATTCCAGATATGTTTTCGACGGTATCTCCGACAATGCATCCGGAACAGCCTGCGTTTTGACGGCTTTAATGGCATATAAGGATTATTCAAATGTCAGTTATGATGTCTGGTTCGTTTTCTTCGGCGCCGGCACTGATGATTTCAGAGGCGCGGAGGCTTTCTGTAACTCATTAAGCAGGGAAGAGTTAGACAGCATAGACGTTATGTATGATGTTGACAGTCTCTATGCCGGAGACAAGATATATGCGTCTTCAGGTTATAAATCCATTGTTCCCGGCAAAAAATATGAGCTGAGAAGAAAGCTCTATCAGGCATATGATGTCTGTTTCTCCAACACTCTTTACACTAATTACGGTTTTGACCTCTATTACAATGAGTCGGGAATAAAAACAGACCTTGATGAAGACGGCAACAGTGATATTTTCAAGGAAATGCCGAAGAATTCGTCTGATTTCAGAGCTTTTGACGACCGGATGATCCCTGTGGTCTATTTCGAGAGTTATGAATATAATTTCACCTCCATGAACCAGATGAAGGAAACGAAGAACCTGAGCCTTCAGGATTTCGGCGGAAACGTAAGGGGAACTCCCGCGGATTGTACATATTTCCTGGATTCTGTTCTTTTGGAGGAGGATTATGACCGTAACGGAGACGGTGAGGTTGACTGTTCCGGCGACAGGCTTCAGATCAGGATCAACTGCGTCGCTTTTATCATTGTTGAATCACTCCTTAAGGGATCTGACAAGGGAATGACGCCTTCCGAGTATGAAGCTTACAGGATCGAACAGACCAGACAGACCTACGCTTCTGAATCATCTCCGGTGTAATCTTTCTTACAAAAATTAAGCATTGATTTATTCTCCTTATGTTATACTAAATAAGATAAGCGTCAGAGAAGAAGGACATTAACGATGTCTACCACATCTTTCATCAGCCAGATATTTGAGTTTATAGGAGAGCTTTTTAACAGCCTTGATAAAGGCACGCTCTTCTTTGGCAGTGTCTGGGATTTTGTCAGATACGCTATCGATATCGTTATGGTAACTTTCCTGTTCTATACGGTCCTTATGTTTATAAGGCAGACGAGAGCATGGCAGCTTATCAAGGGTATCGTTCTGATCCTTGTATTCGTTGCATTCTGCGGTTTGGTCGGACTTGACATGGTCGGGTTCCTTTTCAACAGACTCCTTTATATCATCGCGATACTGTTCGTTGTTTTATTCCAGCCTGAGCTGAGAAGAGCCCTGGAGACTGTGGGCCTTAGAACATCAAATGCGACAAGTCCTTTCAGGCACAGCGAATCGGTCATGACCAAGGAAGAACTGAATTCTTTTATCAAGGAGATAAGCTTAGCCTGCAAAGAGATGTCAAGAACATATACCGGCGCTTTGATCCTTATCGAGAGACATACACGACTGGATGAGCTTTTGTCCCAGGAGAATGTCGTAACATTCGATTCGGAAGTCACCAGTTCTGTACTTCAGAGTATTTTCTACAAGGGTTCGCCGATGCATGACGGCGGTCTTCTTATCCGTGACGGCAGGATAATCGCGGCGAGATGCCATGTTCCGCTCTCTGTAACGATGCATTCTCTTGAACGTTCGGGTACCCGACACAGAGCAGCTGTCGGAGCCAGCGAGATGGGTGATACAGTCGCGGTTGTCGTATCCGAGGAAAGAGGCAAGACCTCCATAGCCGTTAACGGAAGACTTTTCGAGATGAAAACAACCAGAGAACTTGAGGCAAACCTCTCATATCTGTTAGGCCTTAAAGAATACGGAGGAGAGCAGAAGACCTTTATCGGTAAATTCCTGGATAAGTTCCACGGTAAACCTGCGCAGGATAAGGAACTGCTGTCCCAGGAGGATGTCGGGAAGGCCTCCAAGAGCAAGTCATCCGCTTCTTCGGCCCCTGTGACCGCGGAGACTCAGGTGGAGATCGCGGGTGAAACTGCTGTCCCTATCTCAATAAAGACAAAGGCTGCTGACCAGGCTTCCAATTCAAAGAGTGTCGGTACTGCCACCAGGATCGTTTTCCTTATAGTCTCGATATTATTGTCACTGTCACTCTGGATATATATCCAGATAAATACCAACCCTGTTGTAACGAGAACCATTACGGTTCCCATCCAATATGATCAGACTGAAAAGCTTCCCGAGAATATGGATGTATCCTATCCGATCAAGACTGTGGATCTTGAGATCGTAGGACGTGCCGGAACCCTGAATGCCATGACAGCTGACGACATAATCGCCAAGATCGATTATTCGCAGCTTACCGCAGGAGATTCAGGCGTTGTCGAGCTTCCGGTCACGATATCAAGCAAGGACGGAAATGTTTATTTCCGTGTCGAGAGGCAGCTGCCTGAGACCATATCTGTAACTGTATATTCTGTTAACTGAAATTTTTTTATTGCCTCCGGGCAGAAAGGAAAAAGAAATGTTAGAAACAAAAGACCTTATCGATTTAACGCATACCCTTGCAGCTCCCATTCTGGAAGACAAGAAGTATCCATGGGAGGCATTGCCGCTTATAAAGGAATTTATCCTTCAGCTTGGTCCCACGCTTGATCCCGAAGTTTATGAGAATAAAGGGGAAGGCATCTGGATCGCTAAAAGCGCCAAGGTCTTTGATTCTGCATATATTGCCGGTCCCTGCATAATCGGACCTGAGACCGAAGTCCGTCAGTGCGCATTCATCAGAGGCAGCGCTCTCATCGGAAGCAAGTGCGTTATCGGTAATTCCACGGAGCTTAAGAACGTTATCATCAGCGACAACGTACAGGTTCCTCACTACAATTATGTAGGCGATTCCATTCTCGGATTCAAGTCACATCTCGGCGCAGGAGCTATCACATCGAACGTTAAGTCTGACAAGACACTTGTATGTGTTAAGAACGGAGACGAGGTTATCGAGACCGGTCTTAAGAAGTTCGCCGCGATCGTGGGTGACAATGTTGAGGTAGGATGCCAGAGCGTGCTTAATCCGGGTACTGTTATCGGAAGAGGATGCCGCGTTTATCCGCTCTCAAGAGTCAGGGGTGTTATTCCTGAAAAGCATATCTTCAAGGATGCGGAGAATATCGTTCCTATCGAGGAGTAAAGCTTGATTTATGATCTGCTTTCAGAGGATGTCTTAACCGACATCCTCTTTTAGTTAATGAAAACGGCTGCAATCTTATGTGTGCTAGTGTGTGCAAACCTCAAATTTCCTACATATTTCCAGGCTTGAAGGATTTAGGTAACAATTTAAGCAAAAAACTGCGATATTACGAAAACGGTTGCCTGAAATACGGTTTTCAGGAAAATTATTGGAAATGAAGCAAACGGGGTACCTCATAAAAACTGAGATACCCCGGTATTTATCTGTGTTGATTTGCCTGATCAGACAACGCTGTCTTTGAGTTTGTCGAAAGCTGCTTTAGCGACCTGTCTTACATTAGGGTCTGAGTCTGCGAATGCAAGCTTCTTAACGTACTCCTCGCAATGCTTTGCATGGATCTCAGCCGCAGCAGTAGCCGCAGAGGCTCTTACCATAGGAGAAGAATCACGCAAAAGAGGGATCAGGGCCATTCCGGACTCATAATTGGGGATCATTCCCATAGCCATGGCAACGGTCATGCGAACGTCATCTTCGGGGTTGTCAGCGTACTTGAGCAAAGCGCTAAGTTTCTGTTTAGCTCCGAGCTTCAGGATCTTATCTTTTAAAGCATCTGTACGTCCCATAGCCTATAGACTCCTGATATCGTTAATACTTAACAATATTATAGATTAAATTAAGCAAAAAAACATCAGTATCACCAAAAAATCCTAAACCGATGTTAGTTTTTGATATATTATGCTCTATAATACTTTCGATTATACATTTAAAGATGAAAAAAATGAATTGATTTTTTATTAATTTGGTTGAATTTTGTGAGGATAATCAAGATGGATGGAAAACTGCGCGGATTAACTGTTTTAGGGCTTGCGGGGGCTTTTTTGCTCAGCTCCTGTTCGACTAATCTGGGACCTGAGACGTTACCGTCAATTACAACTGCTTCGGAAACTGAAGAGACCGAAGTAACAGTAGAGACTGAAGTTACAGAAGAGACTTTTGCAACGGAAGAACCGGAACCTACCAGTACAGCGGTCATTACTGAAAGCATCGTGGAAAATAACGGCCGTCTTAAGATTGACGGAACAAAGATAGTCAACAGTGAGGATGAGACCATTGTTCTTAAGGGTATAAGCTCTTTCGGAATCGATGAAAGCAGTGACTTCTTTACTGCGGAGATCGTAAAGACTCTGGCTGAGGATTGGGGCTGTGATGTCCTGAGGATCGCGGTAACCGGTGATGAGGACAGCAAGGGTTATATGGATAATCCTGAAGCTTATTTTGATTCGGTCTGCAAGATCTGTGATCTGTGCATTGAGCAGGGCATTTACGTTATTGTTGACTGGGATGTTCTGTACACTGATGGTTCCGATGATAATCAGGATTTGGCTGTGGATTTCTTTAAGCGACTGTCCACGATCTATTCTGAATCGGATAATATCATCTATGAGATCAATAATTATGCTCTCCCGGCAGAAGATGTTGATGACGACGATGACGATGATGAGGATGAGGATGATTTCGATGAATGGGAAGACGGCATTAAGCCATTTGCTTCCGCAGTTATCGAGGCTGTAAGGGAAAACAGTCCTGAATGCATTTTTATCGTCGGTGCGCCGGAGAACGGACTCGGTGTAGACGTTGCTTCTGATTCCATGCTCGATTACGACAATATCTGTTACGGATGCCGTTTGTTCTCGGGAACAAACAAACAGGAGCAGAGAGACCGGATCAGTGAGGCTCTTGATAACGATGCCTGTGTTTTTATAACCGAATGGAGTTACTGCACAACTGATCTTAAAGGCGGTATATTCACGTCCGAGAGTGATGTGTGGGCAGCTTTCATGGATGAGAATGATATCTCATGGTGCAATTACGCGATCGGCAGTGATAACGGCAACGACACGAATGCGCTGCTGATGAATTCTACGGACTATACTTTCGAGCAGAAAGCCGCAGGACACTGGCCTGACGGTCTTATCTCGAGATCGGGACTCTATACAAGAGAACAGTTTCTCAAGGTTCCCGCAGAAGCGGATGATACGGAAACCGGTGAGGAGACTGATGACGATGATGAATAACAGGTATTGATCCTTTGCTGATGTCGAGATCCGGTTACAGTATTGCGGCGAAAAGAGCAAGATATGAGATGCTCGCGCTGGAGACTGAAAATCTGAGACTTGCGGTTCTGCGTAAAAGCGAGGCTTCGAGGATAACAGAGTATTTCCTTGAAAACCGTGAGTTCCACAGACAGTTCTCGCAGACTCATACGGATGACTATTTTACTGTGCCGACCCAGAAAAAATACCTGATATACGACTGCGAGTCATTTCTTGACGGGACGCTGGTCCCTCTTTGGATCTCCCTGAAAGGTAATGAGCAGGTCATAGGAAGAGTATCCTTTTTCAATTTCGCGTTCGGAGGCATGATGTCATGCGCCTGCGGATATCATCTGGACAAGGATCATACCGGCAGGGGTTATATGACAGAGGCGCTCAAAGGTGCGATGGCGTTTGTTTTCGACGAATATAAGATGCACAGGATAGAAGCTTTCATACTTCCCGAAAACGAACCTTCCATTAACCTGGTCAAACGGCTCGGATTCCATTATGAGGGAATGAGAAAGTCTTATATGCACATCAACGGAAAATACAGGGATCATGAAGCTTTCTATATTCTTGAAGATGATATGTGACGCTTTTTTCAGGCATTATTTTGCCCGAAACTTAAATTTGCCCTAACTTGTAACAAAAAATCTATAAATTTATTTGTAAAGTGTGTAATAATAAACTATACGATTATGCGGAGGTGATAATTGTGAACAGAAAGAGATTTACTACCGTACTTATTGCATCAATGCTGACAGGCGTTATGGCGCTTGGAATTGTTGCGTGCAAGAAGACACAGCCTACGGAAACAACTCTTGAAACAACTGAACAGACAACTACCACCACCACGACGATCCCTACAACAACACTTCCTGAATATTCGGGTCCGCTTACAAATGACGAAGAGATAAGCTGGACAGAGACAAACCTTGAGACTCCTGCCACTTATTACGCAAAAGTATCAAAGGGCGAGTTCCTCAATGTCAGGAAAGGTCCCGGTGTCGGTTACGAGAAGGTCGGAACACTGACAAGGGGACAGGCTATAGTCTGTGTTGCCAAAGCAAGCGGCGGATGGTATAAGACTCAGGACGGATTCTATGTTTCTGAGACATATCTTACAGGAACTATGCCTGACTGATAATTATCAGTTGATTATTTTCAAACCTTAGTGTAATATACATAGGCACTTAGCAAAAAGTGCCATACGCGAGTGTAGTTCAATGGTAGAACTTCAGCCTTCTCGATTCCCATCACTCGCTCCAGGGTCATTAGCTCAGCTGGATAGAGCAACAGCCTTCTAAGCTGTGGGCCGGAGGTTCGAGTCCCCCATGGCTCACCAAAAAGGGATATCTCGTAACGGGATGCCCTTTTTTTGTTTTTTATCCCGTTTTGAGGACAACTTTTGTCATACCCCGTCCGGGCTTGAAGGATATTAAATTCTTTGTGTTATAATCGAAAAGTCATACATTATTTTATTATTATTAAGGAGTTGTTTGGAATATGCCGGGAAAGAAGGATTACGGCAATGAGAGTATTTCGATGCTCAAGGGAGCGGACAGGGTCAGACTTCGTCCTGCCGTTATATTCGGTTCTGATAATCTTGAAGGATGCATCCATTCGTTCTTCGAGATCTTATCTAATTCCATAGACGAGGCCAGGGAAGGCCACGGCGACAAGATAATCATCACCAGATTTGCCGACGGTACTATTGAAGTTGAGGACTTTGGCCGCGGTATCCCCATGGATTTCAATACCAAAGAGGGAAGGTTCAACTGGGAGCTTGTATATTGCGAGCTCTATGCGGGCGGTAAATACAACAATAACGCATCCGGCGATTATGAATTTTCGCTGGGTCTCAACGGACTGGGCGCGTGCGCAACACAGTATGCTTCGGAGTTTTTCGAGGTAACCGTATTCAGGGATCATACAAAGTATGAGATGTCATTTAAGAAGGGCGAGCCTGTCACACAGCTTATCCAGTCACCTTACAGATTCAACAGGACCGGTACTATCCAGCGCTGGAAGCCCGATACCGAGGTGTTCACCGAGATACTGATCCCTCTTGAGAC